>CAZXKH010000337.1:0-2851 GCA_964641385.1 uncultured Clostridia bacterium
CCCCAGCTCCTCTTTAACCTGCTCTATACTCTTTCCAGGCCTGTACTCCTTAAAACTATGTAGCTCGCTTCTGATCAATTCTTTAAAGTTTAGATTCTTTAATGCCAAGAGAAAAGACCTCCTTTATTTTATTCCTCAACCCAGTCAGGCCTGAGACTAACAGCCCGCTTCAAGTAAACATGCCTGATCTCCACTTCTCCCTGACGCTGCAGATGTATCAAAATCCTGATACATTTTGCAAGTGCTCCCGGCACACCAATCTCTGAAGAGCAGAGCAGTGGAATATGATCCCATCCCAGATTCCTGGCCGCTTCAGCTGGAAAGGTAGCATTTAAATCAGGAGTCATGGTTAAGAAGACACTGATAATCTCATCTTTTTTTAGCCGGTTGCGATCCTTAATCTCCAACAACAGCCGGGTTGTCGCTTCCAGGATCTCATCCTCCATGTTATTCTCTACAGTAGTAGCTCCACGGATGGCATAAACACTGCGCATTCTTTACTATCTCCTCCCTGCTGTTATTCATGGCACTGCCCTGTGACCCAGGCCAATTGAAATTTCATCCAGATGCAGAAGGCCGATACCAAAGAAGATAGCCACACTGATGTGGTCTCCCTTACGGCTGATACCCAGCTTCCCACCAACATCAAAACCCTGAGCCTTGGGCATAATCTGGCTTAAAGCCTCCCTGGTGGCACCGGCCACTGCGCCCTCATCGGTATGAATGCTGGAAATCACCCCTTCTCTCTTGGAGGCCACAATACTTCGCTCTATGATCTGTCTGATGGAGGAGGAAAAATCACCCCCAAAATCAACTGCAGCCACCCTTAACCCCTTTCCACCCATCTCACCCTTCAGGCTCTTCTCTTCCTCTCTGGTGGACAGGGCCATCCTGATGGCAGCCTTTGCCACCTCGCGACTATTGCCCTTACTCATCCAGTTCACCTCCTAAAAATAAAAATCCCCAGGTAGAAATTGGGGATCTAAAAAGATAGAGATACCCCTGCCATACTTCCATCCTACCTATTTTTGATAAAAAATCCTACCTGCCTGCTGCCAAGAATTATAACATATCTATCCTTGATTATCAAATATATTTTTAGAAACACTCCCCCTCCCACCCATTGTATAAACAGCTCAGGACAAGAATTCATCATTCAGGGAAGCTACTGCTTTAGCTAAAGGAAAAATGTGATTAAATAAATCTGCATACGGTAATAGTTCGCGATAAACATTTTTCCCCACACAGAGATCGTCAATCCAATGTTTTGGAGATGATAGCTCTATTCGATTATCCTCTGTGCGAGCACCTCTTCCTGCTTCAAATGGTAGCCCAAACTCTTTTAAGCTTTGGTTACTCAAAAAGATAGGGGTAGAGGAGGCAAATCTGTATCTACGTAAAAAATGAAGAAGGGTACTAGAAGAACAAAATATGTAATCATTAGAATAGGGAACTTTATTCGCCTCTCACCCACCTAATTTACTCTCAAAGCCCAAAAAAATACATGAGCTTCACTCAGAAGGTATTAAACAATTTATGAAGAAATATAGATCATTGTTATATTTTTTGGATAAATTAATCTTGACAGCACAAAAAATGGAGGTACACTGATGAAAAAAAATGAAAAAAACCAAATCTTCTCTTATGTTATTTCTGCATACATTATTTCATGGTTGTTCTGGATTATAGCTTTCCTGCTTGGTTATGATGATCCTTCCTTTATAAACCTAATTAACTGGCAATTTGAAAACCAACAAGAGATGACAGCATTTATTGTTTTCAGATTGGGGATTTACGGACCCTTAATAGCTTCTGTGGCAGTAACCTATAATTACTATGGAAGGCAGGGATTAAAGCTTTTATGGAAAGGGATCATCAGCTGGAGAGTTGGGATCAAATGGTACCTGTACCTGTTCTTAATACCTCTCTGCATTAACCTGATTGTCCTGGCCATAGGATTAATAATGGGAATACCCTCTGCCAGCTTCTTTAACAGTGATCTTTCTTTAACCTTAATCCTATTCCTTTTCCTGTATCAAATATTTACCAGCGGCCTTGAAGAACCGGGATGGCGAGGATTTTTACTCAATAAATTACAGAAAAAATATACAGCTAAAAAAGCAAGCTGGCTTTTAGGCTTAATCTGGGCTATCTGGCATTACCCCTATGTGATCTTCTTATATTACAGTGGTGGAGTGATGGGCACAGCATTCTCACTGGCTGGATTCACAATGGCAATTATTGGGCAGACCTTTATTTTTACCTTTATCTACAATAATACTGGAAGTATCCTAATGGCAATCCTTCTGCATGCCTGGCTAAATACAAGTGCCACCATTATACTGGGAGATATTACTATTACTAACCCAATTATGGGTATCATTCCAGCCCTTGTTACCTGGGGAGTAGTATTTGTACTGCTCAAGAAATACGGGGGAGAAAGATTAGTCAATAATAGCTAAGTAGCCAGAAACCATACCTTTAAACCAGAAAACTGATAGCAAGTACTGAGATTCTCATATCTACCTGGCAACAATGTTTGTTATCTTGAGCCAGATGCAAAAAGGTAAAAAATTACAGCAGTGATCGATGTTTGGTGCTCACATTCCTTGCCTTAAAGCCTCTTGAATGACTTCACTCTGCTAACCGCCATCAGCATATTTGGGATACACAACATCCTTTGATGTACTTCATTTCAAAGAGACATTAACAGCAAAACCCCTTATCTGGAAAGAATCATCAAAAAATGATCAGGCAGTTATTGCACAGCAAACCCTTGTTATACATGTCTCTTAATTTTTTGCAACACTACTTCTTTAATGTATAGTCAGCTATCTGAGGAGGGTTGATG
>CAZXKH010000338.1:0-2846 GCA_964641385.1 uncultured Clostridia bacterium
TGACATAAGGAAGGGGCGGGGAGAATGTCAATACTGACCTCTCCCCTATTATTTTACTTACAGACGGTTAAATAATGTCTTTTATCTGATAAGTGTTGTTTCCAGGACAGAAGGTTAGTTGTGCTTTCCATATATCCCGCATCAATTCCTGTATCTGATCCATTTCAATATCTCTCGCGGTGATGCATTCTTCCCGTACATCAACATCCCCACCCTGAAAAGCTTTGCAGCCAGCTGGGTTAATATAAATGCAGTCAGAAGAAGGAGAGCCATACTCAGGACCAGCTCCCAGACAGGAACAGAGGTCAGTCCCATACGGACAATATTTATCACCGGGCTGGTCAGGGGAAAGAGTCCGGCCAGCCTGGCCACCAGACCATTAGGGTTATTGAACATAGGGCCCAAAAAGAGAACCGGCAGTATGGGCAGCATAAAGACCATACTCTGGGTATTACTCGCACTCTGAAGATCCTCCAGAGTAGCACCAATACCTACAAAGAGAGAAGCAAAAAGCAGGTAGCCCAGCATAGCAAAGATAAGCATCACCGGCATTCTGGGAGTTAACAGATATTCAAGCACCGGTAGATCAAAGAAGAACCAGGCCAGAGGAAGACCAAGCCCCAGCCAGAAGACAACCTGAATGACCCCCAGTAAGAAATGACCGATTATCTTACCCTGCATCAGCTGATTTGAATCGATGGAGGAGAGAATAATTTCCGACATGCGATCCCGTTTTTCCTGCAGAGCACTCTGTAAGAGCATGGATCCAGAGGAAAAAATTAAGATAAAAAGGATGGCTCCCATTCCGATCCCCACCACCAGATCACCGGGCTCCCTGACAGCTTCCTCAATTAACACACTGGAGTCAATTATGGCTGGAGCTGTGATATACTGGACCTCATCCCGGGTTAAACCCAGCCGGTCTATCCTTTCCTGTTGAATATAATTCGTCATTATTTCCTGGAGAGGGTTCTGTCCGGTAGTCTGCTCCTCAGTATAGAGAGTAAGCCTGCCTGTTTCCAGTAACTCTTCATCCAGCACAAAGAAACCATCGGCCTCACCCTCTAATACCTCTCCTTCAGCCTCAGATTTATCATCTATGGTAGTCAGCTGTACCCTGCTTCCAGCTGTTAATTCTTGAAGCTGATCAAAACCATCCATCCTGTCCAGGACCAGGTACAGCTCCTGTTGAGGACGGTCAATACGCTCAATGAGTGCGGGCAACCCCCCAAAGAATAGGAAAATAATTGGTGTCAGCAAAAGACCAATAATAAACTGTTTATTTCTCAGATTGCGCATTATCTCCCAGACTGATATTTTCCAGATCATTTTCATCTATTCCACCTCCTCTGGCAACTCTAACGAAGATATCATGGAGTGAGATTCTCTCTGCACTGAGCCCTTCTACAGGTATGTCTTCTGGCAGCTGATGAATTATCTCCAGGGGCTTTGAACCCCTTTTAAGAGTCAGGAGAAAACTTCCTCCTTCTCGGCCAAGACTTTCTATCCCGCTTAAGCCTGAAAGAACTCCCTCCAGGCTTTCAGGATAGGAACTGTTTATTTTCAACCTGAAGTTTCCGAACCTGGCCTTAATATCATCCAGAGAACCGGAGACAACCTCCTGACCCTGATGAATTAATATAATACGATCACAGATCTCCTCCACCAGGTTCATACGGTGACTGGAGAGCATAACAGCTCTCCCCTTTTCAGCCAGATTTCTAATCTCCTCCTTAAAGATGTCCTGGCTTACCGGATCAAGACCGGAAAAGGGCTCATCAAAGACAAGCATCTCTGGCTGATGAAGCACACAGGCAATGAACTGTATCTTCTGGGCCATACCCTTGGAAAGCTCTTCAATCTTGGACTGGCTGTAATCTTCAAGCTCAAATTTCTCCAGCCATTGCCGGGCCTTTTTTTTGGCCTCCTTACTGTCAACCTCCTTTAATCCAGCCAGAAACTGAAGGATATCCATAACCCTGGCTTCCTTATAGAGGCCTCGTTCCTCAGGCAGATAACCAACCATGGTCCTGGGAATACCCCCACCCCTATTATAGTTAAAGCTAATAGTTCCTGAATCAGGAGCATTGATACCCATGATCATTCTAATGGTGGTGGTCTTACCGGCACCATTGGGACCCAAAAAACCAAGTATTTCTCCTCTTCTAACCGACATGGAGATGTCATCCACAGCTCTTGTACTACCAAAGGACTTGGAAATATTTTTCACTTCCAAAAGCTCCTGCAAAATCATACCCCCCTCGTATAAATAACCTGTTCCCTATTATAAAGATAATTAACAGAAACTCAAAGCTCCATAGTTTTCAAAATCCTTATCACTACTAAAATAACTTAGATATGATAAAATAAATTCCTTCCCGGCCAATGGAATAAACCTTCATAGATTATAGTCTGGGATAATACCCTTAATCTATGATTTTGACACTCCCACAACTAAAGTCTTTTCTGCTGAAGTATCATCAGAATACCCCATTATAAAAGGACCAGTATTCCATTCAGCAGAACAAAACAGGTGCGTATGTAGCTTACGATGCCGAAAAGCCTTCTAACCAGTCGGACTTACCACATTAAAGTGTGCCAGCTGTATACTATTTATAGATATTTACAGCACCAACACCATCACGGTGGTATTCAAAGCTGCATTTTGGTTAAGTAGTTATGAAGTTTCAATGAACTCATCTACCAGAAATGGACTGATGTTTAATCAACAGACTATCTCAATCTGGTTGTATGGGTTTATTTCAATAGGAAGTGCCTCTGGTGCAACCTTAATCTGGTTGTATGGGTTTATTTCAATAGGAAGTGCCTCTGGTGCAACCTTAATC
>CAZXKH010000339.1:0-2842 GCA_964641385.1 uncultured Clostridia bacterium
GAGACCATTCTGAGAGGCATCAGGGTGAACCAATAGAATCAGAGAGAAATGCTTATCCCAGGCAACAAGAAAAAGCCTGAAGTATTATTTCACTGGCATTAAATAAAATAATAATGGCACGCTAATAACTAATAGTTGGCAGGCGCTGGCTTTGACGTTTGTGTCATCAATGCATTTTCTTTCATATACAAAACAGGATAATCTTATCTACCCTCTCTGATAGAAGAGAGAGCACCATTTAATTTATATATGTAAATAATAAAAAAACTGGTAAAAAATAATAATCCTTTTACCAGCATTTTTTATGGAATCCATAATGTTATCTTGGTTTTTATAGCGTTATTTTAACCTGGGCAGGGTTGAAATGCCATAGGGCATAACAAGTATTTTGGCCTCTTTACCCACTTCTCCAAGAGCCTCTTTAAGTGCCTCTTCTAAAGAGGAATGAGTGGGAAGGAATAGCTGTTCCCGGATCTCTTCAGAAAGGTTAGAGACCAAATATATCTCATGCTTGAGATGGATATCTGCCATCCTTGAGGCCTTATACCTGCCCAGAATAAACTTCTCCTCAAGCTCTGCCACCAGCTCTTCAGGAGTCAACCCATCTTCAAAGGCAGAGGCAAAGGAATCCTCTCCTAAGCCATCACTGCATTCAGCTGCAGTAATGATTATTCCACCTTCTTTGACTGCCATCCGGGCATTATCCATGGCCTTAAAGGCCTGATAAAGATCAATATCCTTGGGAAAACCACCGGGACTGGTGATCACTATATCCGCCAGCTCACTGATCTGAACACCAAAAATCCGGTCTATATATCTGGTTCCTTCCAGATGGGCCTCCCTCACATCACCGGCAACAACTCTGACCAGCTCTTTGTTGCTGCTTAGTATTGCATTGGCAATAAAGTCCACCCCAACCATTCCTGCAGCCTCTTCAATATCTTCACGGACAGGGTTCCCCTTCAGGTTTCCGGCAACTGCACCCGGCTGCAGTAACAGCTGATGGTTGTTTTTTATCGTTTCCCGGCTGCAGACCCCGGGGCAGAGCGATTTGGCACCACCACTGAAGCCTGCAAAGTAATGGTACTCCAGATTGGCAGTGCCAATAATAAGATCTGCCTTTAGAACTTCACGAAAGACCATCACGGGAGTACCCCTGGAGGTAACTCCAACCCGCTGACAGTTATCCCCATCATGATCTATGCATTCCACCCTGCGGTATACCTCTTCCCCTACCAGCTTGATCATTTCAGCTTCAGTCTGCTGGCGGTGAATGCCAAGGCCAAAGATAATCTTGATCTGTTCATCTTTGACCCCGGCTATATTCAGCTCATCGAGCAGAGGAGGAATCAAGATATGTGAAGGGGATGGCCTGGTAATATCGCTGGCCAGAATAACAACTTTGTCTTCAGCTGAGGCAAGATCCTTAAGCCTTTTACTGCCAATTGGGCTGGCTAGAGCCCTTCTGGTCTCCTCCAAGGGGTCCTCAGCAGGCTCAACAGAAGATGGCTCCAGTGTACCCTGATAGTTTTTATCAGCCAGCTCTAGTTCAAGAGATGAAGTGCCATATTTTAAGCTAACCAGCATAGTATCCCTTCTTTACTGATTAATTACATCCTTTACAGCCTCAGCAATCTCAGTCAACTTCTCCACTACCTGTACTCCTGCCTGCTCAAGTACTGCCTTCTTACTTTGGGCAGTGCCCTCTCCACTCTCAGATACAATGGCCCCGGCATGGCCCATCCTTTTACCGGCAGGGGCAGCCTCACCGGCAATAAAACCAATCACAGGCTTTGTTACCTGCTCCTTAATATATTCTGCTGCCAGCTCCTCCTCTCCCCCACCTATCTCTCCAATTAGGATTATAACTTCGGTCTGAGGGTCAGACTCAAAGAGAGGAAGCAAGTCAATAAAGGTTGTCCCAGGAACAGGGTCCCCCCCTACTCCCACCACTGTAGACTGGCCAATACCAATTCTGGTCAGGTTGTTTACAGTTTCATAGGAAAGGGTGGCACTGCGGGACATGATTCCTGCTGCACCCTGGCTATATATTGTATCGGCCATAAAACCTATCTTGCATTTGCCAGGTGAAATAATCCCCGGAGTATTGGGACCAATGAGAACTGAACCTGTCTTACGAGCATAGGAGTAACAGTAGACCATATCCTGGACAGGAACCCCTTCAGCAACAGCTACAATTAATTCCAGCCCACTATCGGCTGCCTCCAGTATGGCATCCCTGGTAAATCTGGCCGGAACGAAGAGAATGGTGGCCTGGGCTCCGGTCTCAGCCACTGCAGCTGATACTGAATTGAAGACTGGAATACCCTCCACTTCCTGGCCTCCCTTACCGGGACTGGTTCCTGCAACAAGGTTGGTGTCATATTCCTTCATCAGACGAGCATGATAGCTTCCTTCACGACCGGTAATTCCCTGAATCATTACCCTTGTTCCATCATCTATTAGAATACTCATTTCATGTCAGCTCCCATCTTCTGTTAAAGCAACTATCTGCTCTACTGCCTCATCAAGCTCAGTTGAAGCCCCAAAGCCAGCTTCTTTGAGAATCTCAATCCCCTCTTCTCTGTTGGTACCCTGAAGACGACAGACAGCAGGAATATCCCCCGAGAGCTCCTCCAGGCTCATCCGGACCCCACTGGCAATCTCATCACAGCGGGTTATACCACCAAAGATATTGAGGAGAATGCCCCTGACATCATTATCCATCAGGACAATCTCCACTGCCTTTTTAACCCTGGCAGCAGTGGCGCCACCACCCAGATCCAGCATGTTAGCTGCCCGGGCGTTATGGCTCTGAAGCAGATCAAGGGTGGAGATAGCC
>CAZXKH010000340.1:0-2840 GCA_964641385.1 uncultured Clostridia bacterium
AGCGGCCATTATTATTCCTCTCAATGAATACAGCCGGGCTCTTTTGGGTGGTACTGGTGGTGGGGTTAATCTGATTATTACCGGTCTATTGATTATGGTGGTTGTGGCCTTAAAACCCGGTGGATTGATGGAATTATGGGATCAGCTTCAGAAGGGGGTATCTTCATGGCTTTACTCCAGGTCAACGACGTCACAATGAAGTTTGGTCAGCTGGTGGCCTGTGATCGGGTTACCTTTGAGCTCAACCAGGGTGAGATGATTGGTCTTATCGGCCCCAATGGTGCCGGAAAAACAACTCTCTTTAACTGTATTACTGGCTTCTATCAGCCGGTGGAGGGCAGTGTTTACTTTGATGGACAGGATATAACAGGTGCCTCTCCCCATTCCATCTGTCATCTTGGTGCGGTGCGCACCTTCCAGATAGTTGAAACCTTACAGGAGATGACTGTCCTGGAGAATGTGATGGTGGGGGCCTTTGTCAACTACCCGCGAACTGGTGAGGCCAGGGATAAGGCCCTGGAGACACTTGATCTCTGCGGGCTTTTAGATGAGAAGGATACCCTTGCTGCCAATCTAACCATTGCCCACTGTAAGCGCCTGGAACTGGCCCGGGCATTGAGTACAGAACCCACTTTACTGATGCTGGATGAGGCCATGGCCGGACTGACTCTAACCGAGGTACGGGAGGCTGTGGAGTTGCTTTCCATGCTGCGAGATCAGGGATTAACCATGCTGGTGGTGGAACATGTAATGGAGGCCATTATGCCTATTGCCGACCGAATAGTGGTGCTGGATAATGGGGCAGTAATCGCCATTGATATACCGGAAGAGATAGCAGAGAATGAGCGTGTAATCAAAGCCTACCTGGGGGAACGATACCATGTTGCAGATAGATAATATTAGGGTTGCATACGGTCAGGTGCAGGTTATTCATGGAGTATCCTTTGAGGTCAATGAGGGAGAATTAGTGGCAATAGTAGGGGCCAATGGTGCCGGCAAGACAACTATCTTAAAGACCATCTCCGGCCTTCTATCTCCCCTTGAGGGACAGATCACCTTTCAGGGAAAGGAGATTGGAGGCATACCGCCACACCAGGTAATTCATCATGGCCTGGCAATGGTGGCCGAAGGGAGACGCCTTTTTTCCAAGCTCTCAGTGCGTGATAATCTCTATCTGGGCGCTTACTCCATCCGGGATGAGCAGCAGATCAGTGAAGAGATGGACCGGATGATGGATCTCTTTCCCCGCTTAAGAGAAAGGCTTGATAATCAGGCAGAAACCCTGAGTGGCGGTGAGCAGCAGATGCTGGCCCTGGCCCGTGGTCTGATGCCCAGGCCCAGGCTATTGATGGTTGATGAAATGTCACTGGGTCTTGCTCCCAATCTGGTAACAAGGGTCTTTGACCTGCTGGAGGAGATCAAAAAGACAGGTATTACCGTGCTTTTGGTGGAGCAGAAGGTGAGAGAAACCCTTGAGATCGCCGACCGGACCTATGTACTGCAGACGGGAAGGATAGTGCAGGAGGGATCCGGAGAGGAATTACTGGAGAGTGATCAGATCAAAAAGGCCTACCTTGGCCTCTGAGGGGCTGATATTAACTCACAGGTCTAAGGTTGTGGTGCTGGTGTTGTATTAAAGACGGCGGATTTGGTAGAAGAGTTATTGGTATCATCAAGAGGTGTGAGATACAGCTCATATCTGTGTTGCTATGCTGATTGAAGCTGCAGTCTTTGATGAGGTAACGCTGTCATCTGAGCAAAAAATATGATTGTTGTTAACTGGCTGGAACAAATCAAATTGCTTCCTGACTCTATTTCTATTATAATATAGTTAGCATATAATACTTCTTCAGGGAGTGATTATCTTGCAGGGAAGGGCAGCCATGATATCTCCCTATCCTCATCTTTCAGAGCTGACAGCCGATTTGGCGGCTAAAGAGGTGGGGCTGGAGGTAATTGTTAGAGAGGGTATCCTAAAAGAGGGTGTTGAACTGGCCATCTCTCTGGAGGAAGAGGTTGATGTCTTTCTTAGCCGGGGCCCCACCGGGGTGATGATTGATGCTGCTGTGGACAAACCCCTGGTGCTGGTGGAGATGGCTGCCTATGATGTCCTGCAGGCCCTGTATCGGGCTGGCAGGAAAACCCAGCAGGTGGGCTTTATTGGATACAATGATCAACGCCTTGATTATAATTTTGAACAGTTTGAAGAGATCCTGGGTATCGAGATCAGGGAATACCTCTACACTGATATGGAGGAACTGAAGGAAGCCATTGATCGGGCAGGAAGGGATGGCATCCAGATTGCAGTGGGAACCGGTATCTGTATTGTGGAGATGTTGCAGGAGAAAGGGATACAGGCTGTTCTGGTTTACTCTACCAGGAATGCAGTGCTTCAGGCTCTGATGAATGCCAAAAACATAATTGAAATAAGAAGGAAGGATGCTGAGGATAAGGAGCGTCTGCAAACCATAATAAACTCCGCCTATGAGGGGATTATAGCCCTTGGTCCAAAGGGGGAGCTGCAGGTCTTTAACCCGGTGGCAGAAAACCTGACCGGCATCAGGGTTAATAAACTCAGGGGAAAACGCCTGGGTGCAGACCACTCCAACCCCTACTTGAGTGAACTGTTAGGAGGGGAAAGGACACTGCGTGATAAGGTTAAAAAGGTTAGAAATAAGCGCCTGCTGGTGAACAGAGTTCCAATAGAGCTTAACAGTAAGCAGGTGGGAACAGTGGTTACCTTTCAGGATGTGACCAAGATCCAGCGCCTGGAACAGCGGATCAGGAAGGAGCTGCACAAAAAGGGTCTGGTGGCCTCTCTGGAGCTTGATCAGGTAGTG
>CAZXKH010000341.1:0-2837 GCA_964641385.1 uncultured Clostridia bacterium
GTTACCTCCTCTGAAGGAAAGGTATCTGCAGCACATGAAAGAGTTATACCAACAACCAACATAAATACAATAGCAACTGAAATAATTGATTTTGATTTCATGTTTAAATCCTCCTCTAATTTATTTACAATATAGACAATTTACAAAATATTCATTTGCTGCAGGAAAACTATGTTAATGATGCTATATCATTTATTACACCTCCTGGAAATTATTAAATCTTCTTAGTCTTTCACTGTATATTTTTCTTCCAGAGCCTTTACCTCCGGAAGACCCATTAGATCCGTAATTTGCTTAAAAGAATAAAGGAGATCAGGGCGCTCAATAATCTCTCCAGTTTCAATACTCTCCTTGAGCACTTTTAGCCCATTCTCCATACCCTGCATGGCAGCTGAGGTGACCAGACGAGGGTAACTAACTGCTGCAATACCCATCTCCTGCATTTCACCGGGTGATATCAGAGGAGTAGTGGGGCGTTTGCGTATACCAAAACCCATATTAATGGTAACCGGCCTGGAAACACTATTAACAAAGTTTTTAATATCCTCCTTTGATAACAGGGCATCTGCAAAGAGCAGATCAGCTCCAGCCTGAGCATAGAGATTAGATCTTCTAATGGCTTCATCAAGACCAAGAACACCAGCTGCATCAGTCCTGGCCCTAATTACAAAATCTGGATCCTTTTTGGCATCAACTGCAGCATGTATCTTTTCAACCATCTCCTCTGCCTCAATTACCCCTTTCCCGTCAAGGTGTCCGCACCTCTTAGGCCAGATCTGATCTTCAATCATAATTCCAGCCACTCCTGCTTTTTCAAAGGCCTGGACATTATAGTATACAGAAACAGCATTTCCATAGCCAGTATCTGCATCTGCCATCAGCAATAGCTCTGATGCATCAGCCAGCACCCTGCAGGTTTCAACGTTACGATCCAGACTCATTAAACCAACATCTGGCCTCCCCAATCGACTATTTGAAAGGCCGGCCCCGGTGACAGTAGCAGCCTCAAATCCCATTTTTTGAATAATTTTAGCACTAATACCATCGTAAACACCAGGTAAAATAAGTAGTTCTTGATTCTCAATTAAATCCTTTAATCTTCTACCCTTACTTTTTTTCATTTTCATCCTCCCATTGCTTAATCAATTATTGAATTTGAGTTCTGGTTCCATAGCAGCATTTTTTCCGGCTATCCGACCAAAGGCTATACATTCAGCAATATTTCCTCCTGCATGATACATAAATTTAAAAGCAGAGGAGACTTCACCGGCTGAATAGAGTCTGGGAACAGGCCTTTTTTCCCAGTTAAGCACCTGTCTTCTCCCATTGGCAGCAATACCACCCTTGGTGTTAGGCCCGCCCAGGTAAAGAGGTAAAGCATAGAAGGGGGGTCTCTCTATAGGTTCTAAAGAATCCTCTTCCCTGTTGTAGTCATCATCCTTCCCCTTCAAACAATAATCATTAAATACTTCTACAGTCTTCTTCAATTTACCGGGATTCATTAAATTTCGATTATCCCTGTGTTCTTTAATCTTACTTCCCAGCTCTTCGATAGTCGATGACTTCAAAATCCAGCCTTTATTGATTGCTTTCATATTATCCTCTGACCAGGATATAGAGTGGTACCGAGTCACCGGTGTTTTTACAATAGCCTTTTTCATTCTTAAGTTTTCATCGAAGATCAACCAGGAAGGAATTCTGGGATATACCAGTCTCTCCGTATCAAAGACCAGTGCCTTTTTATAAAAAAAATAACGACTGGGATCCCTGGTCATATTTCTTTCATTTGCATATCTATTACCATAGTTATCAACTACTATTTCATTGGGTTTTCCAAAGGCCTCCACTGAAAGACCAATTCGTAAACCATTCCTTCTAACAGGAACTGCAGCACAGATCCTGGCTGAAACACTTGCCGCTTTCGATAAAGCTGCTCCAGCCTCCATGGCCATAATAATCCCATCACCAGTACTGGCAAAAGAGCTGTAAAAGGCCCAGCTGTCAATACTTCCCTCCAGAAAAGCACTTCTTAACTCTCGATTAAAGCCATAACCACCAGTGGTTAGAACAACACCTCTTCTTGAACGATAGAAGATCCTATCTTTTCCCTTTCTGGCTCTAACCCCTATAACTTCTCCCTGTTCATTGAGGACCAGTTTATAAGCCCTTGTTTCATAATCAACTCTAATATCCCTGGCCTGAATACCATTTAATATACAGGCATGAACTGCCTCTCCCCCCTGTTTTTCCTCCTTAGGCAAATCCTTTGTGGATTTATATTTATATTTTACTTCACCGGTGGTAGAATTTTTGATTTCATACTCAATATCATCTATGTATGTACTGCGGCATACCTGATAAGCAGCCTCATTAGCCCCGGGAAACTCTGGGAAGGCAGTATACTTAAAATCAATAGTCTTAAACTCAGGGTCTAAGCTACACAAAAATCTTTTATTTTCTGGTGCCATCTCGGCCCACGACTCAGCCAGCTCAGCAGCATATTCGGGTATTTCTCCCCCTAATTTATTGTCAATGTTATCTCCACTGAACATGGCCTGAGAATATTCTTTTAAAGCTTCAAAACTGCCACCAGGATCAGGGCTGTGAAATCCACCACCTGACATTCTGGTATTAGAATAATGTTTTTTTCTGACTGTTTTTCAATAATAATTACCTCAGCCCCTGTATCAAAGGCTTCGATGGCTGCACATCCCCCGGCAGCCCCAAGACCCACTACTAGCACATCAGCTAGCAGTTCTATCTCTTGATTAGAATAATCGAGCTTTACTGGCTTATAATTCATGATTGAGTGCTCCTGTTAGATCAAATTAATTATT
>CAZXKH010000342.1:0-2835 GCA_964641385.1 uncultured Clostridia bacterium
TTGAGCTTGTTGATTCTCATATTTCTGTCGCTCCCTCTGATTGAAACTTGAATTATTTATACCTGCTATTTCCTGCAGTTCATGTATCTTATTCATGGCTTCCAGGGGGGTCATTGCCAGGAGGTCAAGCTTCTTTAGCTCCTCTTTCAGCTTGCTCTCAATAGAAAAGAGGGATAGCTGTTGTGAATAATTATCAGGGGTTTCAGCAATCTTACTGCTTTTTTTGCCCTTTTCACTGGCAGCTCCTTCCTTCATCTCCCTTAATACTTCAGTGGCTCTCATAATAACCTCTGGTGGTAAGCCTGCCAGCCTGGCAACCTCAATCCCATAGCTCTCACTGCTCTTCCCCTCAATAATCTTATGGAGAAATATTATTCTGCCATCCCTTTCTTTAACTTCAATCTGATAATTCTTGACTCCCTCCAGACTCTCCGCCAGTTCTGTTAGCTCATGATAATGGGTGGCAAAGAGGGTCTTCCCCCCCTTTTTTGCAATGTGTTCAGTTATGGCCCAGGCCAGGCTTAATCCGTCATAGGTTGCAGTTCCCCGCCCCACTTCATCCAAAAGAATCAGGCTTTCTTCAGTGCTATTGTTCAGGATATTGGCAACTTCATTCATTTCAACCATGAAGGTACTCTGGCCGGTGGCCAGATCATCTGAGGCTCCTACCCTGGTAAAAATCCGATCAACTATACAGATTGAAGCATAATCTGCCGGAACAAAGGACCCCATCTGGGCCAGCAGTACAATCAGAGCCACCTGGCGCATATAGGTTGATTTACCTGACATATTGGGACCGGTAATAATTAAAAATCTATGCTCTTCGTTATCCAGCCTGGTGTCATTGGGAATAAAATCATGCTCCATACTCTTTTCAATTACCGGATGCCTGCCACCACTAATCATAACTTTCCTTTTTTTATTGATCTCTGGTCTGCAATAATCCTTCTCAAGGGCTACCAGGGCTAGAGTGCTATAAACATCTATCTCAGCCAGAGTCCTGGCTGTGATCTGAATTCTTTCAGTAAAATTAGACACCTGATCTCTGAGTTGATTGAAGAGCTCATATTCAAGCTCCATACTCCTTTCCTCAGCTCTCAATATCTGGTCTTCCTTCTCCTTAAGCTCAGGGGTTATGTAGCGCTCACTGTTGCTAAGAGTCTGTTTGCGTTGATAATTATCAGGTACTGCCTCCAGGTTGGCTTTGGTTACTTCAAGGTAATAACCAAAGACCTTATTGAATCCTACCTTAAGTGAACCAATACCTGTTCTCTCCCGTTCCTGCTTTTCAAGCCTGACAATCCATTTTTTACCTGAGCCGGCCAGCTCCCTTAACCGGTCAAGCTCTTCACTGTATCCTTCCCTGATCAGGTCTCCCTCAGTCAGGGTTACAGCTGGATCATCCTTGATGCCCTCTTTTATCAGTTTAACCACTTCCGGCAGGCTATCAAGCTCTTCTGATAGTCTGATAAGAGGGTCAGATGCATTCTCCTTCAGTTCCTGCTTAAGATCAGGTACAGCAGTAAGTGATTGCTTAAGAGCCAGCAGGTCTCGGGCATTGGCAGTTCCATAACCCAGCTTGCTAACAAGCCTGGGCAGATCATAGACTCCCTGCAGGTGTTCTCTAAGACTTTTGATCAAGACCGGTGAGGAGTACATTTCCTCCACAGTATCCAGGCGCCTGATGATAGCTTCCCTCTCCAAAAGCGGCTGTTCTATCCAGGCCCGAAGTCTCCTTCCCCCCATGGCAGTGACGGTCTGGTCCAGCACCCAGAGGGTGCTTCCCTCCCTCTTTCCCTCTCTAAGGGTGGATGTCAGCTCCAGGTTCCGGCGTGTTGTCTGATCAAGAGTCATATAACTGGAGAGTGAATAGGTGGTAAGGCCAGTGATATGCTGCATTGATATTTTTTGGGTATGTTCTAAATACTTGAGCAGGACAGCAACTGCCAGCTGGCACAGATTTTTGTCATCACAGCCAAAACCCTTTAAGGAATGGAGCTGAAAAAAATCTAGAATCCGCTGATAAGCTTCGGAAGGGTGTCTGAATTCAACCTCTTCCACAGAGCTTTTTAATTCATTCCTAAGGGTCTTTAGTAGATTACTGTCATAATCTGTATCCTGTAATAAAAGGCATTCTGCCGGTTTAATTCTCGTCAATTCATCTCTAAGAAGATCTACTTTGCTCTTTGAGGAAATCTCTGTTGTTTTAAAATCACCAGTTGAAATATCGATATAGGCCAGTCCATAGCCCTGATTGTTGGTTGTAATGGCAGCCAGATAGTTGTTCTTATTATCAGCCAGCAATTCACTGTCAGTAATAGTTCCCGGGGTGATGACCCTGATAACATCACGTTCAACCAGTCCCTTACTCTCTGAGGCATCCTCCATCTGTTCTCCAATTGCCACTCGATAACCTTTTTTGATCAGGGTGGAGATATAACTGTCTGCTGCCTTGATGGGAACCCCGGCCATGGGGATTTTTTGACCATCCCCCTTACGACGTTTAGTAAGGGCAATCTCAAGCTCCCTGGCCCCGGTGATGGCATCGCGGCCAAACATTTCATAAAAATCACCCATTCGGAAGAAGAGAAGAGAGTTGGGGTATTGATCCTTAAGGTTGAAGTACTGCTGCATCATTGGTGTCAGCTGACCCATGCATAGACCTCCCGGTGCAGGCTTAATGTCTTGATTAGGGTTTATGGCGAAAGATACCGACAGAGGGATAGATCATTGCCTTTGCCGATAATTGTTGTCACAGCTAAAATTATAACATACTGGAGAATAAAAATAAAGATTATGAAGAGATGTATGTATTTAGAAATATACTTTATGAAC
>CAZXKH010000343.1:0-2828 GCA_964641385.1 uncultured Clostridia bacterium
GATGTACCACTTGAAGTTGAACACGTAGTACCTAAAAGTCGTGGTGGTAGTAATCGAGTAAGCAATCTAGTAATCAGCTGCATAGACTGCAATCGAGATAAGGATTCACAAACTGCTGAAGAATTTGGTTATCCTGAAATCCAGGAGCAAGCCAAAGAATCTTTAAAAGACACTGGTGTTGTAAATAGCATAGGCTGGGAAATTTATAATCGACTTAAAAAATTCAATCTTCCTATTGAAGTAGGTACGGGTGCACGCACGAAATACAATCCTTCGCAGTTAGAATATCCTAAAGAACATTGGATCGATGCAGCTTGTGTAGGCGAGAGTGGAGAAGGTATTATTCTCGATCCTGACATGCAAATCTTATACATCAAATCTACTGGTCACGGCAGAAGACAGATATGTTTGATGGACAAACACGGCTTCCCACGTACTAAGCCCAGGCAGTATAAGAAAGTTAAAGGTTTCCAAACTGGTGACATTGTTAAAGCTGTAGTGACCAAAGGCAAAAAGATTGGTACGTATTATGGTCCTGTGGCTGTCCGCAAAAGTGGAAGATTTAACATCAAAACAAGGGAGGGAATCGTGCAGGGGATTTCGCATAAGCACTGCAAGTTATTGCAACATGCAGACGGATATGGATATGCTATGTAACTGCATTCCTCCCCGCCCCTTTCACGGGCGAGGTTTCCTGCGGTATTTCTATGATTGAAGAGATGACTATAACTCAGCTAAAAAGGGCCCTCCCTGACTGGGAGCTGACATCTGAGCTGGTGGAGAAGTTGAAGGCTGATTCCCGGAAGGGAGTTAGACAGCTTGGTCAGAGCTGTGAAAGGAAGCTAATACATAGAAGAGAGGAAAGGGAGCGACTCTCCCGAATGATGAGCTGGGAGAAAAGATTTAAGGAGCGAGGTTTTACCCTGGTGGCCGGTCTGGATGAAGCCGGTCGCGGGCCCCTGGCCGGTCCGGTGGTGGCAGCTGCAGTGGTGCTGCCAGCCAATTGCTCATTATGGGGGCTGACTGATTCCAAATCACTGCAGGCTAAAAAAAGAGAAGAGTTCTTCTCAGCTATCCACTCCCGTGCACTGGGAGTGGGGGTAGGCCTGGTTGAACCCGCCACCATTGACTGTATTAATATCCTGCAGGCCAGCCTGCTGGCCATGTACAGAGCAGTAAGGGACCTGGAACCGGTGGTTGACTGTTTGCTCCTTGATGGCAAAGATCAGATACCCTATTTTAAATCACTCCACCAGCAGACTTTAATCGAGGGGGAGAGTAAGTCTGCCTCCATAGCTGCTGCCTCCATCCTGGCCAAGGTAACCAGGGATCGGATAATGGTCAAAGCAGATGAGGATTATCCTGGTTATGGTTTTGCCCGTCACAAGGGCTACCCCACCACAGAACACCTCCAGGCACTGAGAGAAAGGGGTTCTACCCCAATACATCGCCGCAGTTTTCGTGGTGTGGAAGATAATTCCTAGTCCTGCCAGCAGAAATCCTTTCCAGATGCCCTTCAATTGACCTAAAATATCAGAATATTCAGTTAAGAGACTGCAGGCATACCCTTTAGTGGGGTTAATGATAAATATATTTGACATTATGTAATATATATGTTACAATAGGGGCAGGTTAATTTAAAGGGGTGATGGGATGGAAAAAGGGACCGTAGAGAGAATTAGGAACAGGGTAAGGATGGCCCGGCTGGAAAAGGATTTGACTCAGCAGAAACTGGCCGATTTGATTGGTGTCACCAGGCAGACCATTGGCCTGATAGAAAGGGAGCGCTATAATCCCACTATTGCTCTCTGCCTGAAGCTCAGCCGGGTGCTTAAAAAGGATTTAGGCAAACTATTCTGGCTGGAGGTGAAAGAAACAGATGAAGAGAGATGAAAGAATAAGCAGAACAGAGAACGAAGTATGTGCCATTGGCTACTGGTTGCTGTGGCTGGGAATTTTTGTGGTGCTAATATATCGCTGGTATATTCTGGGGTTAAGCCTGCTGGAGACTATTGATATTTTCATTGTCTGGCTGGGTGTTTCTCTCTTTGTAGGGAGTATGAGGGCTGCCCGGGGAGTTCCCTTAGTGCAGGACACTGAATCTTTCTTGAAATCATATCTTATCAATCATCCGGTGGCAGCGGGGATACTTGCTGTTATCATTACATTTGTTACCGGTAGACTTGATACTTTAAGAACAGCTATCACTGTCTTTGCAGTCCCCATGCTGGTCTTAATGGTAATATACATTATCTGGGGTAAACTGTACAGTCTCTGGTTCACCAAACACCTAGAGTAGTTTTGAACAGTATTCTTCTCAGGGAGGATTATTTTGATGGTTAAAATAATATCAGCCCCCAAGGATAGGCTTCCTGATGCCAGAGGATTAATCAAGAGGGTCTTTCCCCTGAGAACTCCTGCGGAGCAGTTAACTTTAATGGCCATGACCGGTAGCGATAACTGGCTGATCAATAAAGCAATGGGTTTTATTGGTCTTAGAGAGATTATTGATATCTGGGTGGCCATTGATGATCGCCAGGAGGTTGTTGGCACCACCGGTCTTTACAGCCGCTGGCAGGACGAAGATGAGGCTCTCTGGCTTTTCTGGTACTGTGTTGCTCCTGAAGCCAGAGGTGAGGGCACAGGTACAGAGCTGCTCCTTAATGCTATTGAACAGGCCAGGAGGAGGGAGGTAGACTATCTGCGTCTATATACTTCTAATCTTCCCGGTGAAAGGGTGGCTCAGGGGGTATATGAAAAATATGGTTTAAAGGAAGGTCAACTACCTCCAGCAAACTCTAGTGAGTTTGCAAGAGGCTTGCCTAAGG
>CAZXKH010000344.1:0-2801 GCA_964641385.1 uncultured Clostridia bacterium
TAAACCAGGAGAGGGTTGTAGACTCTGTCGAGAGGTATAAAGAGGTTGCCGAAAAGATCTCTGGGGATCATATATCATTTAATAAGTTAATTGATAAACCCGCTGTGACTAAGGATCAAAGGATAATCGAATTCATTGAAAAGGCCTGTCAGGAGAGCAGTATTCAGTATAAGATAATGGCCAGTGGAGCAGGTCATGATGCTAAAGAGATAGCCAGAAGGATTCCCACAGGATTGATCTTTGTTCCCAGCAAGGGAGGCAGGAGTCACTGTCCGGAAGAGTGGACCAGCAGAAAAGATATTTACCGGGGAATAGAAGTTTTGTTGCAGTCCATTCTATTAATTGATAAAATGTTGTAGAGGGAATAAGTGGCTCCAATAATTTAAAAATAAAAAGGATTACTATTATACATTTTTTATGTACTATTATGAGGGGGGCTGGACAATGGCTGAAGATAGAGATACTGACTCTATGGAATTAATTAATGAGAAATTAAAGGGGGTTATCTATTCCCAGGATACAACAATAACCAACAGAAAGATAGCAGATTATCTTCTAGTTTCCATGGATTCAGTTGCCTTTAATACTGCCGAAGAGATAGCTAAAGAGATTGGAGTTAGTCAATCAGCTATAACCAGGTTTACTACTGCAGTACTTGGTTTTGGTGGTTTTGCTGAGTTTCGAAATGTGGTTAAAGATAATATCAGACACAAAATATCCGGTGATGAGCGTTATGATATGGCCAGTGGGGATATAAACACCATTGTTGACAGGATTCTTATTGAAGAGATTGAGCTCTTAAAGCAGCTTTCATCAGAAATATCGGCAGAGAAGATGGAGTACATAGCTTCACAGATTGCAGGAGCAGAAAAGGTTTGTATCATCGGTCTGAGGACGGCAGTTCCTGCAGTTTTATTCTTTGAATTCTTTCTCTCCAAGATCCATAAAAATGTTTTTGCTTTTACCAGTGGAGGGACAGATGTTTATCAAAGACTATACAGGTTAATATCCGAAGATACAGTATTTTTGAACTTTGTAATTCCCCGTTATCCCCGGGAGATGATTGAAATAATTCAGTTTTTAAAGCAGGAAAGGGCCAGGTTCATTACAATTGCTGATAGCCGTGTACTGGAATCAAGAGGGATCTGCGAATGTGATCTGGTGGTTCCCATCAGTATGACCACTCTCTTCGATTCCTGTGCCACAACCCTTTGCCTTTCCAATATACTAATCCATTATATTGGAAGGGTAGATGAGGAGAAGACACAATCCATGTTGATTGATCTGGAAAAACTGCTCAGGAGAAAGCAGATCTTTTATACCTTTGATCAGGAGGAAGATCCATCTGATTGATGCTTATCATTATATAAGGCCTGAGATGGATATATACCAGAATAAAAATAAGAGGTCCTGGACAAAGCAAAGCTCGGTCCAGGATCCTGATAGCTAAGACTGTATATCTTTAAAGATGATCGAAGGGGGTATCCCCTTTATTTTTGATGTTAAAGAAAATTCTTAACAAGAATAACCGGTGTTCCGGCATCAGCTGAACCACTAACCAGATCGGCCAGACTGGCCAGCAGGTCTGTTATCTTGCGGGGAGTTGTTCCCTCTGTCTCAAAGTCTTTTTTGCTAAATTGCTGCTCCTTTGCTATCATTTCTTCTATTTCCCTGGCATCTTTACCACTGGCATGCATTTTGTCTGCCAGGTACTTGTACTTAACTCCCTCTCTAAATCTATTCTTCAGCTCAGGGGTGGCTCCAAATATGGTCTGGGGATCAGCAAGTTCATATATTCCGGTGGTAGGATCCTTATAGGCTCCATCTCCATAGATCAGGAGATGAAACTTCTTGCCAGTAGCATCAAGAAGTTTCTGCTGCAGGTTTTTAACAAAAAGGTCTCCATTCTTTGGTGCCAGTTTGAGTTTGTCTTCTGCAGAAAGGTTACTTCCCAGCAGTCCCCAGGGGGAAGATACTCTTCCCTGGTTACAGATCTCATCAAGGGTAATACAGTTAGGGACAATTTTCTCAATTAATTTCTTGGTTTTGTGGCGGCTGTGGATATCGGCGGCAATGACTGCTTTTGGATTGTGGTTCTGGATCTCTTCTGGTCTGTTACAGAGGATTATTCTGGCTTCTGCCCCTTCTTTTTCGATTATCTGCTGGTAGTATTGTAAATAGTCAACACCGGTAATGGGATGGGCAAAGGAGCTATCTTCAATTTCAGAGTAGCTGATAGTGTCCTGAGCTGTTTTATTAAGTCTTTTAAGGGTCTCTTCGGCGATTAACTGGTTGCCCACTTCATCGGTTGGGAAGGAAAGCTGCAGGGTAATCTGACCCCTGGATACAGTTCGAGCCAGGGCCTTAAGGATCAAGGAGAAGCGGTTACGGCTGATAATGGGAAAAAGCACACCAAGGTTATCCTCTGGTTTAAGATCTAGTTTTTCACTGATTTCTTTACAGACACGATTGAGACTGACAAAGTTTTTCTGTGCTCTGGCCACTACAGATTCAGTAATACAGATAATATCTCCTTCATCGGTTAATCCCAGCTTTTCACATTCCTTAATTCTATCCAGGATCATCTGCTTTAAGTTAGATCCCGGCAGGATAGCACCCATCTTTATTCCCAGGGCTGCAGGTCCAATAAAGTCCGGCAGTTGGCTCATTCAAAACCCTCCTTAGGGCTTTTTTTTATTCCCTTGATATATATTCACTGTCAAAACTCTAAATCCTTTTATCTTTTATGGATACTATCTCAGCTGGAATATGGTTATTAATTAAAACATAGTTATAAATAT
>CAZXKH010000345.1:0-2797 GCA_964641385.1 uncultured Clostridia bacterium
ATGGCTCAAATCACTCTTAACTCACTACAAAAGGCCAGGGAGAATGGTGTAAAAGTTAGCTGTGATCTTAATTACCGTGCTAAACTGTGGAACAGGGAAAAGGCAGGTAAGGTAATGTCTGACTTGATGGAATATGTGGATGTATGTATAGCCAACGAAGAAGATGCTGAGAAGGTTTTTAATATTAAAAGTGGATCAAATATTGAGTCGGGTGAACTGGATATAGAGAGTTATCGGAGAGTAGCAGAGCAGTTAATTGAAAGATTTAACTTTGAGCTGGTGGGCAGTCATCTTCGGATCAGTCATAACGCTTCAGTTAATGATTGGGTTGTTGTGCTTTTCAATGGGGACAGTTATTATCAGTCTTCTCAGTACAGAATTCACATTGTTGATCGTGTAGGGGGCGGGGACTCATTTGCTGCAGGACTCATCTATTCCCTGTTAACAAAAAAGGGTCTTCAGGAAACAGTAGAATTTGGTGCAGCTGCATCCTGTTTAAAACAATCAATTCCCGGTGATTTCAACCATGTTAGCAGGGATGAAGTTGAAGAGTTAGCCAGGGGCACAGGAGCAGGGAGAGTGAAAAGGTAACATTTTATCTTTGGGAGGTATCTAATTTGAAAAGGGATCTTCTCCAGATTGATGGGTATAATATTTGCACCTATTCCCTGAATACGGTTGTTGTCGGAAGTGGAGCCGCGGGTTTAAATGCTGCCAAGAGAATCAAAGATTTTGGACAAAGGGATCTGGTTATTATAACAGAGGGATTAAAAAGGGGTACCTCACGTAATACTGGTTCTGATAAGCAGACCTATTATAAACTATCACTCTCAGGCAAAGAGAGCGATTCAGTTTATGACATGGCTCGTACCTTATTCGAGGGAGGGGCCATGCATGGTGATATTGCTTTGACTGAATCGGCACTTTCTCTTAGATCCTTCTTTCATTTAGTTGAGATAGGGGTTCCCTTTCCCCATACAACATATGGTGAATACCTGGGCTATAAAACAGATCATGACCCTCGCCGCCGGGGTACTTCTATAGGTCCTTTAACTTCTCACTGCATGACAGAAAAGCTAGAAACAGAGGTAAGGAAGAGAAGTATAAAAATATTTTCTGGTTTTAAGGTTGTTGGTATATTAAGCAATGAGGGAAAATCTTTAGGTTTGATAGCCCTGGATTTAAACAATCTTAAAAATAAAGATAAAAGGTTTGTCCTCTTCAATGCGAAAAATACAGTCTTTGCTACCGGCGGACCTGCCAAAATATATAGTACTTCTGTCTACCCACCAAGCCAGACTGGAGCCACAGGTGTGGCTTTAGAAGCTGGTGTCAGGGGACGGAACTTAACTGAATCTCAGTATGGTCTTGCTTCAATTAAGTTCCGATGGAATTTATCGGGGACATATCAGCAGGTGTTACCTCGGTATCTTTCCACAGACAGGAATGGAAATGATCAAAGGGATTTTCTTAAAGAGTATTTTCCCTCTCTGGGGAAGATGTTAGATGCCATATTCTTAAAGGGTTACCAATGGCCCTTTGACCCTCTTAAAGTGAAAAACTATGGTTCATCAATCATAGATATTCTTGTTTATCATGAAACAGTGAAGCGTGGCCGTCGGGTATGGCTTGATTTTACCACTAACCCCAGGTGGGATAATAATGAGCAAAGTGAATTGGATTTTAGCTGCTTAAGCTCAGAGGCTTATTCTTATCTAAAAAAATCTGATGCCTTATTTGGGAAACCAATTGACAGGCTGCGCAAGATGAATCAACCTGCTATAGACCTTTATCGTCAAAAGGGGATAGATCTGGAAAAAGAGAAATTAGAAATAGCTGTCTGTGCCCAGCATAACAATGGAGGGCTTGCAGGAAATAAATGGTGGGAGAGCAATCTTAAAAACTTCTTCCCTGTTGGGGAAGTAAATGGATCACATGGTGTTTACAGGCCAGGGGGAAGTGCCCTTAACTCTGGTCAGGTTGGCAGTTTAAGGGCAGCAGAGTATATAACTAATATCTATCATGGTCAACCACTTAAGCTACAGTCTTTTGCTAAGCTGGTAGAAAAGAAGGTTGTACAGGTGATTCGGAGGGGGGAAAAGTTTTTACGGGGTAAGGGCAAGCTTTCACCTATAAAACTACAGAAGACTATTCAGGAAAAGATGACAGAATGTGGCGGTCATATTCGCCAGCTAGAAAAGGTAAGAAAAACTAAAAAGGAAATTAGAAATTTAATTAAAAATCTTACCGAACTCACATTAATTGATGATCTTAGTGATCTTTCCTTGGCTTTTGAAAACTATGATCTGCTCCTGACCCAGTTTGTTTATCTTGCTGCAATAGAGGATTATATTGCTCAGGGAGGCAGGAGCAGGGGGTCTTATATGGTAATCGATCCTCAGGGAGAAAAACCACTGCCAGAGCTTGGCTTAGAGTATAGTTACCGGCAGTCAAAGGGAGAAAAAAACAACCTGCTACAGGAAGTAACATTTTGCAAAGAGGCTCTGAGCTGTCAGATACAATGGGTTGAAAGAAGATCAATACCTGAAAAAGATTATTGGTTTGAAAATGAATGGAAGAGACATCAGGAAGGGAAAATATATATATAAATGTCAGCTACCCCGCCCTTTTGAGAACCTAAAGGGCGAGGCCTGTAGTGAATTATGCTGCCTGTAGTGAATTGTGCTGCTTGTAGTGAATTGTGCTGCTTGTAGTGAATTGTGCTGCTTGTAGTGAATTGTGCTGCTTGTAAAGGCCTTAGTTGACCAGCCTAAGTCTTAATTGACTACGTTACCTG
>CAZXKH010000346.1:0-2781 GCA_964641385.1 uncultured Clostridia bacterium
AGCACTTACATCCTGAGGGCAAGCCCATCAGGTTTTACGTGCAAAATCTATAACTCATTAATACCTCTTTTCCACAGTATGTTCTTTTCCCTTTAGGGTTGTAAAATAGTGATGGTAGGGGAGAATTCCGTCTTATTTTTCTTTATTCCTGCCAGAACTCTGTTTTTGATCATATTTGCCGGTTAATAAACCCTTAGTGTTACCCGATAATTAAATAAAGGATAATATTGAATGGGGTGTTGGCTATGAAGATTTCTGGCTATAACCTGTCCGCAGTACTGCGGGCCTATCAGGAAAAAATGAATCAAAAACAGCTGGAGGGCCCTGAAAGGGATCAGAAACGAGATCGAGTTACCCTTACCCGTCAGGCAGAAAACTTTCGTGCTGCGCTGGAGAAATTAAAGGAAGAGCCTGAGATTCGAGAAGCTCTGGTACAGGACCTCAGGCAGGAGATAGCCCAGGGCAAGTATAATATTGATGGGCCAGAGGTAGCACGTCATATGATTGAAAACCTTCTTACTGAGGATGAAAGTTCAGGGTAGGAACTATAAGGGGGCTATAGAATATGGAAGTATGGGTGCCCTTAACAGAACTCTTAAAGGAGCAGCTTAATCTCCACTACGAATTACTGGAGATGGCCGGCCGGAAGGAAACCTTAATCATTGAAAACGATGTTCAATCTCTGCTTGATCTGTTGCAGGATGAGGAAGAGGTGCTGCAGCAGGTAAGAGAACTGGAACAGAAAAGAAAAAAACTGCTGGATGAATATTTTGGTGGTGAAGAGCGGTCCTTTTCTGATCTGCTAGAGGAAGTTCCAGGGGATGTGGGCGAGGAACTGGAGAATCTACGACAGGGGTTGCTGGAAGTAATAGATAAACTGCAGGAAAAAAACCATAATAATGCCAGTTTGATTAATGAGGCCCTTGATCTGAATGAGTTCTCCATTCAGCTTTTTACCGGTGATGATGAAGGTGGAACCTACAGTCCCGGTGGCGAGGGAGAAAAAAAATCAGGCTACAGTTTTTTTGATCAGCGCGCATAGAGAAGGGGTGTGTTTTAATGGCCTCCGGATTTTTAGGGATTGAAATGGGAAAACGTGCTCTCCAGTCTCAGAGGAGATCGATGGAGGTAACAGGACATAATATTTCCAATGCCAATACTGATGGTTATTCCAGGCAGCGTGCTATCCAGTCTACTACAGTTCCCTACACTGTACCCAGTATGGTTAGCCCTTCCGGTGCTGGCCAGGTTGGGACCGGAGTAAAAATATCCAGTATCGAAAGAATTCGGGATGAATTTGTAGATGATCGGATACGCTCTGAGGGCCAGGGGCTGGGCTATGCCAGTGAATTGAAGGATGGACTGCATGAGCTGGAACTGATCATCAATGAACCAACAGAGTATGGCCTAAGGGGGTCACTGGATAATTTTTGGGAATCACTGCAGGAGTTGATTAATAATCCAGAAAGCCTTGAGGTTCGACGTTCTGTGGAACAGCAGGGCATTACTCTCAGTGAGAGTTTTAATTATTTATCTTCCAAGATCAGTGATTATAGAAGTGATCTTGACCAGGAGATTAATTATCAGGTGCGTGAGTTAAATTCACTGGCTGAGAGGGTTGCAGATCTTAATCAACAGATAGTTAATGTTAAGGGCTCTGGACAGAATCCAAATGATTTACTGGATAAAAGGGGTCAACTCTTAAAAGAGATGTCTTCTATTGCTGATGTAAGGATTAATAGAGGCGAACAGGGAGATGTTTCTGTCTCCCTGGGAGGAAGCCGTATGGTTCAGGGAGCCAGTTATCAGCATATTTCTGCTGAGCCTACCGGCAGTGGTGCCAAACTGGAATTGAGCTGGGCCCATTCTGGTGATGAGGTTAAGGTTAACAGTGGTTCACTGCGGGGAATTATGGACTTACGGGATGATGATGCATTTATTCCCGGTTATCAGCAGCAGATTGATGATCTGGCATCCTCTCTTATTGAAGGTTTTAATGAATTGCACAGAGAGGGAATAGGGCTTGACGGTACCGGGGGGCTTGATTTCTTTTTGGGAGATGATGCCCTATCTATGGAGGTTAACCCTGAGATCAGTGAGACACCGGGGCTGATTGCTGCTGCTTTACCGGCCAAGGATGCTGAAGCAGAGATAGGAAGTGGAGAACATGGCAGGATCAGGATGAGTGTTAAGAATGAGGGTGAAGAGGGTAATGATTATCAAGTGGAAGTCAGGGTTAATTCAGACCCTGATCAGGACCCTGAGGTCAGCTTTGATGATCAGGTTTTAACTATCACCCTGGGAACTGATGATGAGGGTAATGCTGATTCAGATAAAAACAGTGCTGAAGATATTGCTGCTCTCATTGACAGTCAACTGGGTGATGTTTTCGGGGTTGAATTCACCGGTGACGGTTCAGGTGCTCTTGCTGTGGAAGAAGATCAGGGCTTTAGCGGTGGCTATGATTCAGATGGTCTGCCAGGGGGAAACAGCAATGTAATTCGGCTTTCCTCTCTATTTGAGCAGGAAGTTATGGAGGAGGACACAGCCACCTTTAATGAGTTTTTTGGTTCTATTATCTCCGAGCTTGGTATTCAGAGCAGAGGAGCAGCCAGTACAGCAGAGAATCAGGAACACCTGGTGCAGCAGCTGGAAAACTGGCAGGAATCAACTGCAGGTGTTTCTCTTGATGATGAGATGGCAAACTTAATTAAGTTCCAGCATGCTTATAATGCCGCTGCCCGTTTGGTTAACGTTACTGATCAGCTTCTGGACACAGTG
>CAZXKH010000347.1:0-2780 GCA_964641385.1 uncultured Clostridia bacterium
CCGCCTCATTCTCTTCAGATTCCACCTCACAATGGACATCTTTCCACTTCCATGGAAATGGGCTTCACGTATTGCAAAAGAAATCAAGCAATACAGACGAAATCCTCCTTCGCTGTTCCTGTAGCTACGAGGCACACATAAAAAAAGGGCATCCCCTTTAAAAGGAGATGCCCCCGGTCTTATGCCTTAAACGCTAATACATCCGATTTTGGTATCGTTATCTTTTATCTTGACCTCAACAGTTTCTGTTAAAATATCAGCATAGCTGTAAGAGACTCTTCTTGGACTCTGGTTTTCATCAACCTTGATTACAAAAATATTGGGATATGTTTTCTCCAGCACCCCATCCTTCTGCACAATCTTTCTACGCCCTCGATTGGCCTTAATGCTGACCTTATATCCCAGAAAACCTTCAAGATCTTTCTTGATTTCCTTTAAGATATCAGCTGCCATTACCCAACCACCTTTCATTACAATTATACTGCCTTGATTATAACAGAAAGCAAGGCAAATGTCAAGTTAAATTCATAATTATAACAAAAGGCTCAGCTGATGTCAAGTAAATTTTTTATTTTTATTTATTTTTTTTGAGAAATTATTTGGTATATTTGTCGGCCACAGAGGAAGCACCATAGGAATCGGGCTTAATTCTAGCCTGATAACCACTACCGGAGACCATACCCACCACTTCCTTGATCATTTCTCTGGTGGGCCCTCTGCGTCCGATATCAATATGGATTTCAATATTGATGTTCTCCAGTACATCATCAAGCCTGGCCATTTTCATGGTCAGCTTACTGGCAATTTCAAGGCTTTTAGAGGTCTCATAAAATATTCTCTGCCTAAGGCTCTGGTTTATTCGCTGTACATCACGACAGTAAAAAAACCTGCCCCCCTTACCCTGGCGATAAATAATTACCGCCGTTACAAAGGAGACCTGTTGACGGGATTGAGAATCAGTACCAACAATTAACGTATAATCCCTGGCCGGTTCCTTCTGAATAAAGCCAATAATGGAATTGAAGGTTTCAGTAAGGGTCAGAGAACCCTCTGTAGGACTGTTAAAGATTACTGTCAATTTAATCACCTGGCCGGCTTAAGCCTAGACCGGCTACCTCTTTGACTTATAAAGAGACCAGGTCACACCTTCCTTTCTCTATTGTTCAATTTGTTCTGGCAAGAAGCCTGCCTGCAAAATCTGCAATAATTATAACTGGTGGTTTTGCAACAGGCAGTCTCATCTATCCTGAACATCCAAACAAGTAGCTGCCCTTATCTAAGCATATTGTATCTATCATGAAATTCCCGGGATACATCTACTATAGAAGGGGGAGGCAGGAGCTTTGCTAAGTTTGGCTGGTTAACCCCTCTTCGATTTTAATCGGAAGTAGCTGACTCTTCTCTCTCCACAACCAGCCTGTTGCTTAAGGAAGCAAAGCTGGATAGGGATAATCTTTCACCCCTTATTCTTGGATTCAGGCCTTCAGCCTTCATGGCAGCAACAACCCTATCTTTTTTCAGCTGTAAGAGACTGTTTTTAGCCAAAGCATTGCGGAGCATCTTTCTCCGCTGCTGAAAGGCTGCCCTGATGATGTTGAAGAAGAAGTCCTCATCAATAATTTCTACCGGCGGCCTGGGCCTTGGTATTAACCTTATCAGGGCAGAATCAACCTCCGGCCGGGGATAAAAGGCAGCAGCCGGAACTGACATCTTAATCTCTGTCTCTGCATAATAGTCCACCGCCAGGGTCAGAATACCGTACTCTTTGCTTCCAGGCTCGGCTACCAGCCTTCTGGCCACCTCCAGCTGAAGCATAAAGGTCATACTCTTCCATCCTGTTCTGAAGGGTAAAACCCTTCTCAGGATTGCAGATGAGATATAATAAGGAAGGTTGCCCACCAGCTGCAGGCCCTTTCTATCTCCTTGAAAGAGTGAAGCATAATCGAAATCCAGTGCATCCTGACAGCAGTACTTAATATTATCCTGATCCTTAAGCAGCTGCCTGAGAAGAGAGAGCAGCTTCTGATCCTTTTCAATGACTAAAAGCTCTCGCACTTTTCGAGCAAGGGATTCAGTAAGGGAACCGAGCCCAGGACCTATCTCCACCACAAAGTCATCATCAGACAGAGCAGCCTCCTCTATAATACTGGACACCAGCTGGGGATCAACCATAAAATGCTGTCCCATTTTTCTGTTGGGGGCAAGACCCTCTGTCCTTAATATTCTTTTAATCCGCTCTTTACTGGCCAGTGAAACCATCTAAAAACTCCTAGCATTAATATTGCTAATGGTTAATCTCCACTCTCTTCCCAGTCAGCCAAAAACTTCTCGATACCGATATCAGTTAAAGGGTGGTCCATCATCTTTTTTAAGACCTGATAAGGTACCGTGGCGATCTGAGCTCCGGCCAGAGAGGAGGCAATAACATGCTGTGGGTGACGAATACTGGCTGCTATCACCCTTGTATCAATTTCATGCAGCTTAAAAATCTCAATTATTTCACTGACCACCTTTACGCCCTGATGCCCGATATCATCAAGCCGACCGATAAAGGGACTCACATAATCTGCTCCGGCCCGGGCTGCAAGCAGGGCCTGGTTGGCGGAAAAAACAAGGGTTACATTGGTCTTAATACCCTCTTTATCCAGCTCACTGACGGCCATCAAACCCTCTTCTGTCATAGGAATCTTGATGACAATATTACCGGCAATCTCTGCCAGCTGACGGGCCTCGGCAAGCATACCTTCACACTCTGTACTGATAACTTCAGCACTAATGGG
>CAZXKH010000348.1:0-2780 GCA_964641385.1 uncultured Clostridia bacterium
TTTGTATCCCCGCCCTTTAACAAGGGCGAGGTTTTAAATTAGTAATCTTGATAATTAAGATCATAGTCCACAACCAAATAAAGTTGTGGACTTATGATCAGGATTATAGTCGTTCTGCCTTTAAAATTGTAATTCCTGGCATTGAAATATTAGTTTATTCCTGTTTATCCTTTAACCTGTCAATTAGATTCCCAACCCTTTCCTTTCTTGCCTCTGTCTCGCTATGGTCTACTTCAATTGTAAAACTCAGTACACTGCCCTCTCCTGCATCCTCAGGCAAATACTTTTCTGCTAGATGTAATTCATCCCTCTCATCTGGCTGAAGAAGAATTACAGCAACACCCTCTACAACACGATCAATAATACCCTTCATTTTAACCCCTCCTGTGTAATCATAATTATTAAGACCACACCCTCTCCCTCTTCGGTCAGGAGTCAGTAAGTCAACCATATTCAGTTAAAATTTGTGCTGTTGAGATAACCTTACGCTAACAAAACAGCTGCCAATAGACAAAGGGTAGCGATGATTGTATCGCTCAAAATACCAATACCCCTATACCTGTGGGTTCACCAATTTCCAGCAAACCAGCTGCCTGTTATCAGCAACATTGAACCAAGAACAAAAATTATCAGGACAAGAGTTCTAAGCGACGATCTATTTCATCTCTTTTTGATCTCCTTGTGTAATAAGTGGCTTTCCTGTGAAACTGATCTACCTCATCTCTACTATCCTGCTTGATAAACTTTTTAGAAACTAGAGAAGATATTAATTCTTTAGTATCATCAATATCAACACGCAAACTATCTGCAATCTTCTCCAGACTAACCCTTATTTCACTTCTTCTTAACGTTTCGAGTATCTTAAGCTCCTTAGAGCCTGTCATATTTGAATAAACAGCACAACCAGATTTCAAAACCATCAGTTCTCCCGGACAAAAATTGATCCAGTGTTCATTTTTTGTTAATTTTCTGGTGGCAACAATAAATCCAGTTTGTTCAAGGTCTTTTTCCTCTGAAAGATCGATCTCAAGCTCACTATCCTCCAACTGCACAGGCCCATAAGGGGCAGAACGATTGGTGAAACAAAGACCCTTATAATTATTTTGATCATGATAACAAAATAAATATTCGCCATTGGAAAAAAGACAATTGAAATCACCATAGTAATTTATCTTTCTCAATATTTCACCTAACCATCTCATATCATTCTCAGTCCACTCTTGCAATCCCCTCTCAGCAATGGCCCCCAATAAATAACAAAAGACATACTCCGAATCAGTATCTCCAATGGGATGAAACCTCTCCAGGGGCAAGCTTCTAAAACCTGTTAATGTCCCATTATGAGCAAAAGCATAATCTCTCCCCTGGTATTCCCTTTGGAAGGGATGTGTAGATGCAAAAACATCTGAACCACTGCTCTGATACCTAATATGAGAGATTATGGTCCGGGAGCAAATTTCAGAATACTCGCTGACATATTCTGCCAGAGGGCTCTGATGGGAACCCCCGGGTTCCTTAATTACCTGAACTGCCTTGCCCCAAGAGGGATAAAAAGCCAGGCCCCAGCCATGTGGGTTAGATTCCCCTCTGCAGATAAAGCTCTTAAAAGAAAACCTTGGCCGAACAGGCTTGTTGAAAGAAAGAGCCAGTAATTCACAAATAATAACCACTCCCTTATAGTTTTTAGCCCTGCCTATATATCTTGAATTTAATCCCAGCCCTGCTGGAATTATTACACTTCTCAATTAAAAGTTACTCCTCCATTAATAAACTAATAAACTCCTGTACCAGCTCTGGATCATACTGAGAGCCTGAACAGAGTATTATTTCTTCCAGTGCCTCTTCCTTGCTCATGGGTTTTTTATAAGGTCTACCATTGGTCATGACATCATAGCTGTCAATAATAGCAATTACCCTTGATAAAAGTGGTATTGTTTCCCCCTTTAAACCATGGGGATAACCATTTCCATCCCATCTCTCATGATGAGAGAGGATAAAACTGGCCACTGGTGCAAAATCTTCAGTAGCAGCAGCTATCTGATAACCCTTTTCAGGATGTTTCTTAATTATCTCCCACTCTTCTTCAGTTAGCTTACCCGGCTTGGTTAGTATTTCTTCAGGAATTACAACCTTACCTATATCATGCAGGGTGGCAAGCAGAGAAAGTTTGTTTAACTCCTCATCATCCAGTCCAATCCTATCGCCCAGCATAAAGGATAGATTGGTCATTCTGAGAGCATGTTCCCTGGTTTCATCACTCTTGGAGCCAAGGGTATGGAGCAGGTTTCTAACCAGTTTATTTTTGATGCTCTTGTTATTAATAAGCTTACTCTGATACATACGGTCATCGGCCGCATTGAGCACCTCCTGGATATCCTGATCAGCTTTGCATTTGGTAGCAATCCCCATACCCAGAGATACTGGCACCCTGTTATCCTCAGTTTCATCACATTTATTGATAATGTGCTGACGTATTTTTTCAGCCTCTCTTTTGCTGGTCTGGGGCTTTACAATAATAAACTCATCGCCTGCCCAGCGAGCAACATCCGTTGATTTAACAGATGAACGGAGTATATCCGCCACCTTAACCAGTACTCTATCTCCCTCCCGGTGGCCGTAACTTTCATTTACCATTTTTAAGCCATTGACATCCATCATAATAATACTCAGCGGCAGATACTCTTCCTGATCCAGGAGCTCCAGCCTACCCTCCATGTAGGACCGATTATAAAGATCGGTTAACTTATCGTGATAGCTAATATATTCAATCTTTTTCTGCT
>CAZXKH010000349.1:0-2778 GCA_964641385.1 uncultured Clostridia bacterium
ATAAAGGAACCAGTGCTATCATGCGTGCCAATATAGATCTTATAAAATTAGGTGGTAAAGACTTCTTTGAATTAGTTGATTTAGAAGAGATTGTGCTCGGCAAGAAATCAAAGGCGGCTGAATTAAATCTAAAAGATATTATCAAGTTTTTAAAAAAGTTATCTAAAGATACCTACATTGTTAATACCTATCATTTCCAGTCGAGATGGGGGTGGTACCTTATTCTCAAAAATTTGGAGAAATAATCTCTGACGATTGAGCAAGGGATATCTAAAAAGAGCCTATGCCAGGATATTCCATAACTGCAAGGAATATTTAGGAAAATCGGGGGTTGCCAGGTATAACATTAAAATGAACCATCACGAAATATCCTTTTCGATCTTATCTATAGCTTTCTTCAAGATCCTTGATACCTGACGTTGGTTGGTATTCAAACGCTGAGCAGTCTGTTCCTGTGTCATATCCCGATAAAATATATAATAAATTATCTTTCTCTGTACCTCGGTCAGCTTTCTTATTGCTTCACGAACAGTAACCATGTCCTCTAAGGGCAGTTTAAAGGGATGATAGGAACCACTCTTTATCTGCTCCAGATCAATATCCTCATAGGGCACTCTACCAGCCCGCATGGCCTGTATTACACCCTCTTTTTTCACATTAACCATCTCTGCTATATCATCCACCGATGGTTGTTCTGCATTATTCTTCATGTATTCATCAGTAGCTTTTATGATTTTGGCCTGCAGCTCAACAATCCAGACCGGACAGTAAAAGGTTTTTTCTGCCCGCAGCTCATGTCTTATTTCACTCATAATACAGTGAGAGGCATAGGTGACAAAACTGGCCTTATGATCCGGGTCATACCTCTTAACTGCCTTCAGTAAACCCTCATATCCTACCTGAATCAGATCATCAGTTACATGGTTTCCTGAAAAAAGCTTGGCAAAATGAATAATTAAACCCTTTCCGGCATCCATTAGCGAAGAAAGGGTATTCTCATCAGATTTATTGGTATAACTTTGATAGGCCATCTCCAGGTCAGGGGCACGAGTCTTTTTTCTTTCAGCATTCCCCTTCCTGAAAGCCAGCTCCTAAAAACTGTATTGATCACCCAGTTATTGAACAGCAGATACCAGTGCCATAATAGATCACCATAAAAGAAAACAATTATGCCAGCCAGGGAAAGATAGGGGCCAAAGGGTATAGCTGACTTAAGTCCCTTCTTTCTCTTCTGGATAATAACTATAGATAACCCTCCTATACTTCCCATCAATGAAGCAAGGAAAATAGTACCTAGTGCAGCCTGCCAGCCAAGAAAGGAACCCATCATGGCCATCAGCTTTATATCCCCACCTCCCATCCCACCCCTGCTTATAATAGCCACCAAAAGCAGTGAACCTCCACCAACAATAAGTCCCAGTAGAGATTGGAAAAATGTAATGTGGGGAAGGAAAAAAGAGAATAAAAGCCCGGTTACTATACCTACAACTACAATTTCATCCGGGATAATCCTGTGTTCAAGATCGGTAAAAGTAGCCACCAGCAGTAGATAACTAAAAAGCAGACCAGATAGAAGGAGTAAATACTGAGGCCAGTAATAATAATAGAATAAAAGAGCCAGAGAACCACTCAACAGCTCCACCAGAGGATAGCGCAGGGGAATACTGTCCTGGCAGCTTCTGCATTTCCCCTTCAGCACAACAAAGCTAATTAAAGGTATAAGATCTATAGCTTTGAGGTTATTGCTGCATTGAGGACAGTGTGAAGGGGGAAATACCACTGATTCACTGCGGGGCAGGCGGTAAATACAGACATTTAAAAAACTACCTATTACCAGGCCAAAAATAAAAAATATAGCTGCCAGCATTAAAATATCCTCATCTCTAATCTCTATTGGCTGAAGTAATAAATTCTTTCATTATTGTTAAAAGGTAGTAATAAGATCAAACATGGGGAAGTAAATAGAGATAACAACAAAACCAACAATAATGGCGATAAATACGATCATTAGTGGTTCAATAATACTGATCACTGAATCCACAGCCTTTTCAACTTCATCTTCATAAAAATCTGCTATAGTGGTCATTACCTCATCAATAGCGCCTGTTTCCTCTCCTACAGTTATCATCTGTGTAACCATTGAGGGAAATATTTTACTTTGCTCTAGGGTATAGGAGACATTAACTCCCCTTTCCAGTCCTTCTTGTGCTTCCTCAATTATTTCTGCAATAACTGAATTACTAACAACCTTCTGGGTTATCTCCAGAGATCTTAAGAGAGGAATTCCACTGGAATTAAGGGTAGATACTGTGCGGGCAAACCTGGAAATATCAACCTTTTTAAGCATATCTCCAACCTTAGGTATCTTTAGCAAAAAGGAATCAAATATCTTTTTTCCCTCTGGTCGCTGTACAAACTGCTTAAAACCTAATACTAATAAAGCTATTCCACCCAGCAACAACCACCATCTATAGACTAAGAAATCAGTAGCACCAAGAAGCATTCTTGTGGGCAGTGGCAGAGTCCCGCCCAGACCTGCAAAGAGGTTAACAAACATGGGAACAATAAAGGTTAAAAGAAATATTACCACCACTACAGCCACCGAAAGCAGTACCAGTGGATAGCTCATCGCCGACTTAATTTTATTGCGAACATATATCTCTCGTTGATAGTGATTGGCAAGTCGTTCCATAACATCATCCAGAACTCCACCCAGTTCACCAACACCAACCAGCTCAACAAAAAAGCTGGAAAATACATTGCTATATTGTTTCATAG
>CAZXKH010000350.1:0-2774 GCA_964641385.1 uncultured Clostridia bacterium
TTACTATTATAATAATCTTTCTATTCATTAAATTATTAATTGCAGATATTATTCCAATCTTGTTGTAAATCAAAAAGATTAAAAAAAGAATAGAACAATCCAAACCAGAAATAACTAAACAATCACTTAAATTCTATCAATTGCTCAACATTACTAATATATCTTGCCTTTAACAAATAATACATTAAAAAAATATCGCTGAAATTATTATATTTGTTGTGAGAATAGTTTATTTTTTAAGAAAAAAACTAGCAATAGCTTATTAGATATAAGAATCAACATACAATTTATAATATTAAATAATTAACCCAGTAAATAACTTTCCTGTCCAGTGTTGTATTATTCATTGATAACATGCAAAGAAGACATAGCTTGTCGATAATTCATAATTTTTTGGCTATTCTTACAGTTAGGATGAAGAGCAGCTATTATTAATATCAAGTTATTTCAAACTCAAAACAACCATTTACTTAAAATAATCACATTTAGATCATCAAAGGGGTAATAAAAAATATTGCAATATTATACCTCCCCGAAATTATGTGTTTTTAGGGCATAACCATAAAACCAGAACATTGAAATAGAATTTTTATTAAAAATAATAAACAATTATTATATTTAACAAAGAAAATTCCTGTTAACTTACTCTCTTAGCTTTCGATATATTGATGGCAAACTAATATTCAATTCTTCAGCAGCTCTTCTTTTTCCATTAACTGAATTTTCATACTTATCAAGAGTTTTACGAATAATCATTTTTTCATATTTTTTAATCATATGGTCAAGACCTGTTGAATTATCATTTTCTTGATGATGAATTTCTTGTAGATTTGATGGTAAATCAGATATAAAAATATATTCATCTTCTGCCATATTTATAGCATATTCAACAGCATTTTCTAACTCACGAATATTACCAGGCCATTCATAATAACGAAATAACCTTCTGACATCTTCAGTCAATCCTCTGATCTGCTTTTTCATTCTTTGAGAATGTTTTTTAATAAAATAATCGCACAAAGCATTAATATCAGTTTTCCTTTCACGTAAAGGGGGAATATGAAGAGGAATAACATTCAATCTATAGTAAAGATCCTCTCTAAATCTATTCTTTGAAATTAACTTCTTTAAATCCTTGTTTGTAGCTGATATTATCCGCACATTGATTTTTATTTCCTCCACCCCACCAAGTCTGGTAACTGTTCTTTCTTCACTCTCATTCTGCAAAACACGTAATAACTTGGATTGAAGATGTAAGGACATATCACCAATTTCATCTAAAAATAATGTTCCATCATTGGCAAGCTCCAATTTCCCCTGCTTGCCACCTTTTTTAGCACCAGTAAAGGCCCCTTCTTCATACCCAAACAACTCGCTTTCCAGTAAATCACTGGGGATTGCAGCACAATTTACAGAAATAAAAGGAACACCAGCTGGTTTTCCAGCTTTATGGATAGCTCTTGCCAGCAACTCTTTTCCTGTCCCACTTTCACCAGTGATAAGTATAGAAGAATTACTAGTAGATACTTTTTGGGCTTGCTTATTAAGTTTTTTCATTTCTTCGCTATTGCAAATAATCCCCTGAAAAGCTGAACTGTTTTCATACGCTGATATATCAGTAATAAATTCTCTTGCATCAGCCATACTTTTAATAATCATAACTCCACCTGAACTAGGGTTATCTATAGGACTGATACTTGATATAACTCGGCCCTTATCCCCTTTCGTTTCATAACGCAACTCTCGATTAATGTGTTTAGTTCCTTCATCCATAAACTCATCCAATTTAAAAGAGGGAAATATATCTGAAATCATAATTTTTTTATTCGTTTCATGGCCTTCATCTTTCTCAATTTTTAGCTGTTTTCTTGCCACCGGGCTAATGTAGTCTATTACTCCCTGCCGATCAAAAGATAATAGACCATCACCAGAAGATTTCAGCAACACCTTTAAATGATTGGCTATCCTGTTTATTTCAAGTCCCATTTTTCTTTCAGCAGCTTTACCCGCAATTAGTCCTGCCATTTCCCCTAAAAAGACTAGCAATGATTTCTTATTATCCAGCACTCGCCTTTTTTGTTTTTTTGTCATGGCAACCAAACTAATAATTCCAATGAAACTATCATCCAGTAGAATAGGTTGATTTATTTCATACTGCTCAGGGCATGAACCATAATACCTGCAGGAACCACAAATTTCTTCATGCCCAGGGTTTTCTATTATTATTGATTTCTTTTTACTTCGAACATAATAATAGGTATTTCCAAACTCCAATTCCCTACCTATAAGATCTTTATAACGGTCGGTACCGGCAATAATCCGTAGGTTCTCATCTGCAATAGAAACTTCTGTCCTCAATACTGCTGATAGAGCCCTTCCAATCTGCTGGATAGTGTCCTGAATAGACACTAAAACAGACATTCTTTAACCCCCTATCTGAAATAACTATTGGTAGAGCATTCTAACCTGTCAAACTACAATTGTTTCTACAATATTTTATCGGCATATAAAGAGATAGATTAATCCTAGCTAACCTATTTTTTTTTAAGACAATGGCATTATCTATAAGACCTCCATGTCCCGCTGGGACAACATCAAAGGGTTGAAAACCTATCAATACCGGATAAATATATGTGCAGATTGAGAAGGTAAGTGGGTTTACCTATGGTGCCTTAGAGCCTGAGATATAGACTGACTTAAATGATCTGGTGCACCACAAATTGTTGCTCCTTTATGGAAGCACGCAGGGCAGAATAAGCCAATAAGAGGTTGCT
>CAZXKH010000351.1:0-2768 GCA_964641385.1 uncultured Clostridia bacterium
AGTTTTTATCCAACTTTTAAAAACCATACTCCTGATGAATATTTAAAAGAAATGGAAGGATTCGTTTGGGGTGCAAGTGAAGGGCAAAGTACAGATTACTTTGATGTCATGATGGGAAATGCGGCTCAGGACCTGGAAGTAGCTGGTCCAGCCTGTTCTGTTTTTGCAGCCTGGGGAGAAGCCACAGTTGATGGGCAGATGTATGTTGGTCGAAATTTAGATCACTTTGGTTATATTAGAGTTGCGTCATATCAGTACCTGGGAATATATGTTCCCGATTCTGGATACAGTTTTGCTGTTCATAATTATCCCCCTTTTGTAGGGACGATGAGCGGGATGAACGAAAAAGGTATAGTTATTGCCCAGAATTATTCTATGGCGGCACAAGAGGAAATTACAGTCAACGGAATTCCTTTTATGTTCATGTTACGTCATGTTTTACAATATGCTGGTTCCCTGGATGAAGCTTTAGATATAATTAAACACAGCCCCCGAACAATTGGTTTAAACATTATTGTAGCAGATGCATTCTCAGGAGAGGCTGTAATCCTTGAAGTGACTGCTAATAGGATGGTTATTCGAAAAGCAGACAATTATATTTATGCTACCAATATGTATCAAGACCCTTATATGCAACAATTCCAGCACCCTGGTTGGATGGCATCAGCTTTACGGAATCGTCGTTTTGAAGAATTAGGAGAGCAGCATTGGGGAAATATTGATGTGGAGGTAAGTCGTGATTTTTTAAGAGATAAGTTAGCCGGAGCAGGAAAAGAAGGATTCTATGCCGGTATAAATACAGAAGTTAATTTAGCCAGTATGGTCTTTGTCCCAGAACAGGGAAAAATATGGTTAGGAGTAGTAGAAGAGGGTAGATTAGCCCCTTATGCAGCTGATGGTCCCTTTGTAGGCTACAATGTTGTTTCTGTCTGGGAAACAGGTCAACCACAAGAAGCAGTGGGTGTTTTACCAGCTACTCCTCGAGAAAACTGGGATAAATACTGGTTTATGGTCCGGGACACTGCCCGGTTAATTGATTTGAACCGGAATGAAGAAGCACTGAAAAAAATAGAACAGGTCCTAGAGAGTTATCCGACTGCAGCTATTCCCCAGTTGTTTGCGGGAAGATTGCATAATCGTTTGGGCAATTATGATCAGGCACTATATTTTTTTAATCAATTCATAGAACAGGAGAAGCACCCTGAACCGTATAATTTGATCCAGGCATATTTCTGGACTGGTCTGGTTAAAGATCAGCTTGAGTTGAGAGAAAAAGCAATAAATAATTACAGTCAGGCTTTAAAGGTAAAGACAGATGATATGCCCGGAGGACTTGGTGGCTTGTTAAATCTTGCCCGAGAAGGTATTGATAATGAACTAATAGTTGAAAACGGTGTAATCAGATCACGTTAAACAAAATCAGATTAATTACAGATGAAGATTAATTATCTCAGCTGATAAGTTGTTTGTCCTGATAGGATGGCATTAGACCAGTAAACCAAAAAGGGTACGATCTTAAAAATCAGACCAAATCCACCCAATAAATAAATGCACCAGTGTAATATGTTCTGTCAGAAAAGAAAGCCCTTCTTGTAGGAAGGACTCTCTCAATCTTCTTCTTCGTTGTTGAAGAATCTCTTTTATGACTGGTGTTAATGGCCTTCTTCTGGCAGCTGATAATTCCAGTATGGGGGGAGTATTGATATATTAGTTCTTTATCTCTTGTAGTTGCTTTTTTACTCCTCCCCAATCTTCCTGACAGTGTTATCCTGACCCCCGCTGTATAGATAGCCCTCAGCATCAACTACTAGAGCCCGAACATTATTAGTATGGCCCTCAAAAACCCATTCTTGTTGACCTTGTGGGCTGATCTTCCTAACAGTGGAATACCAACTTCCACCACTGTCACCGAGGTATACATAGCCTTCATCATCCACTGCTACAGCATTAACACCCATACTATGTCCGTCAAAGACCCATTCTTCTTCACCTTCTGGACTGATCTTCCTGACAGTGTTATCCCAACTTCCGCTATAGACATAGCCCTCAGCATCAACTGCCAAAGATCTAACATCCCTGTTATGTCCTTCAAAAATCCATTCTTTTTCACCTTCTGGACTGATCTTCCTGATAGTGTTATCCCCGCTTCCGATGTAGACATAACCCTCAGCATCAACTGCTACAGCCAAAAACCATTCAGTATGTCCATCAAAGGACCAGATTTCATCACCTTGCGGACTGATCTTCCTAACAGTGTTATCATGACTTCCGCTGTAGACATAGCCCTCAGCATCAACTGCTAGAGCTCTAACAGTAGCGGTATGTCCGTCAAAGACCCATTCTTCTTCACCTTCTGGGCTGATCTTTCTAACAGTTCTATCCCCGCTTCCGCTGTATACATAGCCTTCATCATCCACTGCTAGAGCATGAACATCCCCAGTATGTTCTTCAAAGACCCATTCTTCTTCACCTTCTGGACTGATCTTCCTGACAGTGTTATCCCAACTTCCGCTATAGACATAGCCCTCAGCATCAACTGCCAGAGCTAAAACTCGATCAGTATGTCCGTCAAAGGACCAAACTTCAATTGGAGCTACTTCTTCAAAATATGCTGTAACCGTCTTATCTTCATCCATAGTTATTGTGGTTTCAGCACTATCATGATCAGCTACTTCCCCCACCCAATGGCTAAACATATAGCCTTCAAAAGAAGTTGCCTTTAAACTAACCTCATCTCCATGCAGGTACTGATTCAACTCGGGATCAAC
>CAZXKH010000352.1:0-2767 GCA_964641385.1 uncultured Clostridia bacterium
AGGGCTGTGGTTTTGTTACTGCCCTGCATGATCCCAATCTTGCTCTTAAGTTCAGTGATCAGATTATTATCATCTCTCAGGGAGAGATTGTAGCCTCGGGGGTAACAGATGAGGTTATTACAGAAGAAAACCTCTATTCAGCCTACCGGATTAACGTTCGGGTAAGAGAGATGGAGGATGGAAAGATGATCTTTCCCCAGGAGGTAATTGCCTGAGATGAGGGGGAGTATTCTTGAACAACATTTTCCTGACCGGTGAAAAAAAGATAGGCAAAACAACAATAATTAATAGGGTACTGAAAAATTTTGATCTTAAAATGGGAGGGTTTCGTACCCTTCCTGACAAAGTATATTACCAGCAGGGCAGGCATCTGTTACAGGCTGTGGACGTAAAATCCTCAGTGACTAAGGGGGTGCCTATTTCCGGCTTTAATGCTGATGGTAATCTAAGGGGTCTGCCAGCTAGCTTTGAAGAACAGGGAGTAGAGATTTTAAAGGAAGGTCTCAGCGGTAATTACCATCTCTTGCTGATGGATGAGCTGGGTATCTTTGAAGAGCAGGCTACCTCCTTTCAACAGTGGGTATTTAAGTCTCTTTCTTCATCAATTCCTGTTCTGGGTGTGATTAAGGCCAAAAAGAGCCCCTTTTTAGATAAACTCCGACAGAGAGAAGACCTCAGGCTCTTTGGTGTTAACCTGGATAACAGGGAGCAGCTGCCTGATACCATAGAAAAGTTTTTGCAGGCTATACTTCAGGATACAGAGAATAATAGTCCACACTAGTCCTGGAGGGGGGTGGAACATTGTTCAATAATTTGCTCTACAGACTGGTTGATGGCCTCAGTCGGGGAGAAGAGGTTGAAGTCAATAGCAGCAACTGTTTGCTAAACTATAATCGTTTTTTGTCCTGTAATAAATGCAGTAAGGCCTGTCCGGCAGAAATAATTGAGATTGATGAGGGTAGTGTAAATATTGACAGGGAGTCATGTGTGCTCTGTGGGCGCTGTATTGCCAGCTGCCCGGCCTCAGTCTTTGATTTTGCAATTAATTCAGACCTTGATCTTTTGGAGACTTTATTGGATAAAAGGGATCGAGAGCAGCTTGTTGTTACCTGTCGTAAGGTTGCCAGTGGCAGCATTGAGTATAAGCAGGATGGGGTGGTGGTAGTACCCTGTCTTTTGCGCCTTTATGATCTTCTACTCATCTCTGCTGCTGTTTTTCAGGTTAGATTTGAACTGACCCTTGATGAGTGTCTTTCAATGGATTGCAGCTTCAATAATCAGGTTGAGGTTTTTCTCAACCAGCAGCTTGAGCGGGCGGAGGAGATAATTCCCGGTACAGGTGATTATATTTCCCTGAAAGAAAAAAGAAATATTGAGCGTAATCTGGTGTCAGGGGAAGAGCATCTTTCCCGGAGGAGGCTCTTTTCTCTGATCAAGCATGGAACCACAGATCTGCAGCACAAAACCATTGGCCTTACCAGAGACTTACTTGATGATATTTCAGGTAATAAGGATCAGTATTCACTGCTGAGACGCAACCTGATCACCTATTTACTTCTTTCCGATCTAAAGGAGAGTGATCCTGAGAAGTATCAAAGCATAACTAGCTTACCCTTTAAAGTAGTTCAAATCAATGACCGCTGTGATTACTGTTTGAAGTGTTCCAAAATCTGCCCCTCAGGGGCTTTATCCACCAGGGAGGGGGTATTCTATTATAACTCCATTCACTGTCTGGGATGTAAGGCCTGTCACAATATTTGTGACCAGGAGGCCATCAGCTTTGAGGATCAGATAGAGGTTTCTTCCTTTGTTGACAGGGAAAGGAAGAAAATAATTGAACTGGAGCTGAAACCCTGTCAGGATTGTGGTGAAGACTTTTCTCCCACAGAACTTGATGGTGAATTTTGTTTTATATGCCGTCATAAAAGGGAAAGAAAAAAACAAAGAGAGCAGTACAGTCAGGGGAATATTTCTTAACAAAATGGCAGGGAGGATTTATTGTGATACCAGTTATTTCAGTGGTTGGCAAGAGTGACAGTGGGAAGACAGGTTTTATTGAAGCTATTATCCCTCTTTTAAGCAAAGAGGGTCTTAAAGTGGCCACCATCAAGCATGATGTTCATGGTTTTGATATCGATAAGCCGGGGAAGGATACCTGGCGCCATAAACAGAGTGGTGCCGATATGGTTCTGATCTCTTCTCCGGATAAGATTGCCATTATCAGGGATGTGGAAGAGGAGTACAATCTGGATCAGCTGCGGAGTCAGTTCGTATCTGATATAGATTTAATCCTTACTGAGGGCTATAAAAGAGAGGATAAGCCCAAGATAGAAACCTACCGGCCTAAGATGCATGATTCAACGCTCTGTGATCCTGAAGAGGACAACCTAATTGCTACTGTAATTAACAGCGAAAACAGTGAGGGAGTAGCCTCCTTCGCAGAGGAAGATTTGAAGGAAATCGTTGATCTTATATGTAATAAATATATTAATGAAGGGAATGATGGGTAATGTTCGGACTTGGCCCTACAGAACTAGTCATAATTCTGGCAGTGCTGTTGATTATTTTCGGTCCCAGCAGGCTGCCCCAGCTGGGAAAATCTATCGGCAATGGGCTCAAGGAGTTTAAGACTGCTGCCACTGATGTAGAAAAGGCAGTCAGCCTTGAGGAAGAGAAGGAAGAAGAATAGGATTGGGTCTTTAAGTGGGCACTATTCTCTTAATTGTGCATGTTAGGGAATTGGTCACATACTAATCTTCAGGCGAGT
>CAZXKH010000353.1:0-2767 GCA_964641385.1 uncultured Clostridia bacterium
AAGCAGCACTGCTGCCGCGTTGTTATTGATCACCAGAGCAGCCTCTGCTCCCGTCAGCTGAGAGATGAGATCGGTGAGATGGTCATACCGTGACCCCCTGGTCCCGGCATCTAAATCATACTCCAGATTGGAGTACTTTCCAGCCAGCTCCTGTACCCTTTCCAGTGCCCTCTGGCTTAAGGGAGCACGCCCCAGATTGGTATGGAGCAGGGTTCCAGTGGCATTAATAACCCCTGTTAGCTGTATGTTTTTTCTTCTGGCCTGCTGGGAGATTCTCTGGATCAAAGTACTTTTGTCAAGGCAAAAGCTGTCCAGCTCCTGATCCCCAGTCTTTAATATCTCCTCCCGCAGTTCATCCAGGACCTCCTTCAAGTAACGATGGAGAAGTGGATAGGGTATCTCTCTTTTAAGCTTCTTGATCTCATTTTCCTTAAGCAGTGCATCCACTGCCGGTATACTGGCCAAAAGCTTTTGTCTTTTCGCTTCCATCTTAAAAGTGACTGTTCCACTCCTTTACCATTGGGAACAGAACTTTTTCCTCCCTCCCAATCATCCCTTATTCAAAGCCCCTGATCACATGGTCCAGTTTATCCTCCAGGCTCTCTATACTTTCTTCTCCCTGCCTGTATTGCTCCCTTTGACTGGGTTCAAATGAGATATCATTTTTTTCCTTCTTTTTTTGTCCTTTGCCCTTTATATTTTGTTCCAGCTGTGATACTTTATCCCTGATCTCCTCAAGCAGCTGCAGATCTTGCTCCTCCAGCCCGTTGTTATCCTGTGAATCCCTGGACTCCCTTTGCAGATATTCCAGCAGGATCTCTTTCAGTACCCTCTCTCTGGCTCCAGGTGGAATTTTCTCCCACCAGGAACGAAGGAGTCTGTCCTCAGGTTTAAGTCTGAGACTTATTAAATCATCCTGGCCTCTGTTCACTCTCCCCAGCTCCTTCTTGCCACCTTCAGGTAGCCACTGGCATTGCTGAACTGTCCCTTTTCAACCAGCTGAAGGTTTTTTAGCTCCTCAGCCAGGTAGTTGAAAAGGGTAATCCCTCCACCACCTGTTACCAGAATCCGATCAAGGTCCCATCTCTCCGGCCAGCGGGATACAACCTCACTGACTACCTTTCTGGCCACCGTGGAATAGGCATCTTCCACCAGCTCCTCAATATCAACCTCACTGCCCTGGTAGCCAACCTTTTTTTCTCTAATACTCTCCTCCAGCTGATAGGGAGAGCGGTTGATACCGAACTGCTCATTAAGGCCCCGGGAGACAAGATCATAGGCATCCTTGAGGGCCACAGTTGAGGTGGAGCTCAGATGGTCGATAAACTCCAGGTTGTCTGAAACACAGAAATCAGAGGTCCTGAAACCGATATCTATTACTCCCAATCTGCTGTAACCGAGCTTTTGATCAGCTATCTCGCCCTCTGGGGTCAGAAGGAGATTAAAGACTGTACCAAAGGGTTGTGGAATAACCCTTACTTTTCCCAGTCTAACAATCTTGTTCTGGCCATTGATTCTGAAATTATGGGGTCCAAGCAGCATCTCCTGCAGCTGATCTTTAAACTCTGTATACTCATCAACTGGTAAACCGGTAACCATATTGGCAACACCCATCTCCTCATCGAAGAGAATACCAAGTGCTGCCAAAAAGAGAGCCCTGCTCTCTCTGGAAATAATTCGCTCCTTGCTGAGAGTATTTCTCAGCAGGCTACTCTGCTTGATGGCCAGACGACCAAGAAAAAAACGATCCCCCTCCAGATCAACGGTTATTTTATTGAGGGGATCCCGGGGATTAAATCCCGGTTGATACCTGATATCATGTGCTTCACCAACCACTGAGGGAAAGAGGACCTTGCCTTCCCTCTCTATCGACTTAGTAAAACCAAAGCCAACGTCTACACCAAAATTTTTAGCCATTAACTACCCCTGGCACAGATACTTTACAGCCAGGCAGACCTCCCTTCACTTAATGTCTAGCATATCTATCCCTGTATTGTTACTTCTCTATTATGCTCCCTGATTCCTTTAAATCATCACTCTTAATCAGTCCTTATATTTTTATAGAAAAAAAAGAGACTGAGGCCAGGAGAGGCAAAAAAAAAATCCATCTAAAGCCCTTATATTCTTTAGATAGATCTTTATTGGGTGAAATTAAATAACCCTCTTACAGCTTCTATTATTGGCAGGTTAACTGCTCTCACTCTACTTAATTCCTGAAAAGTGGAAAGCTTTGTACCTCTTCATATTTAAAATAATAAAGATGCTGACAAACCCTTAATCAACAAAGGGAAATGAAGAACTTTAAAAAACAGGAAATAGAGGGTAACAGGAAGTGGTTAACAGCAATCAGAAGAAATACTTGCTCCAACAAATTCTCAATCAAGACTATTGCCCTGCTACCATGGGAGCAGGATTATTTTCTCAGTCAATATTTTAGTAGATAGGGATTCTTTATCCGGAGGACAAAAAAAAAGAGCAAAACCGCTCTATTTTTATGCCTACTGAATAAAATCATCCAGGTCCTCTTTTCTAACCCTCCAGAGATCATCCTCTTTTTTGCCCTTTAGAATTCCCTTTTGCAGCCATCTCTTAACACTTGTCGTCTTGACCACAAGTATCTCGGCCACCTCTTTAGGTGTCAAAGTCTGTTCCTTCATCTCTGTTACCTCCCTTTAGGTAGCGGTTTTGCTCTTTAATTCAAGCCGGCTACTCTTTTGTTGTATCTCTTCTCTGTCTCAGCCTGAATATTAAGTATAGTCTCACAGCC
>CAZXKH010000354.1:0-2766 GCA_964641385.1 uncultured Clostridia bacterium
GGGGAACTATTACCAGGTTTGTAGAATCAAATCTCTGCAATCTATATTGTGAGGTAGCTGAGATCAATCCCGATTACTTTAGGAGGCTACATGCAGTGGCTAAAAAAACTGCTTCTTCTAACCACGGGGGGTGAAATAAGCTCCTGTCTTAGTGGCCTTTAAGTGTTTAATCAGGCATGATCGCTATATGGGGGGTTAGCGAAATTTATGCCCACTAATCTGGGTTAAATATTTAATCTCTGTGAGAATGATTTGTTTGCTGCAAAGCTTATATTAGACATTTTAAGAGGAGCCTGTCTCAGCATAGTAAACCACATAGAAAGAAAACACAGGCTTCTATGGTGCTATTAGATAGCTAAAATATAGCTTTAAGTACCATATTAATATCTATTTACAATAAAAAGAGCTATAAATGAAGCATTAAAAACTGGAAAATGTATTAATATGACCAAATAACATACTGAAAAAAAGAGAGAAGCTGTAAAAGCACTTACCCCATAGAAGGCAAATAGGATACTAAAAATTACTCCTGTTGTGCTTAAAAAATGGCTGCGTAAGGGTAAACTTTAGGGCTTAACTTGGCCCCTGCTACAACTTTTTTGTGTTTAATCAGGCATGATCGTTATATGGGGCCTCCTGATAAGCTGTTATATGAAGTATCAATTACAGAAAAAGATGATAAAAACAGATCTATAAAGCAAATGGCAGAGTTCTTAAACAGATTTTCAAGAATTGCTATGGTTAAGGGCGAGTTAGATGAAATAGGAGAGCAAATATTCAATACAGGTAAGGTGCCTGGTGCACTGGACAGGATTTTTATAGATCCTCCCAGGTATATGATAAGACTTATCAGGCAGGAAATATATGATGATCCTTATCTCCTTTTAGGTAGATAAAATACATTTTAATAGCTAGCAAATTAAATTTATTTATGGAAAAACATACTGGGAAAACCCTAATTTATAACACATAATATATAATGCCTTCACAAATAACTGGTATATAAAAGCTAAAGGCGGTATACTTTACATGAGCATTATAAGCTAATTTCATAAATGCAAATAGGGTACTTTTATATTAGCGTAACCAGCCTACCACATAGGTGGTTGGACAGCTGTTATCAACACCTTTGATGTGGAAAAAAATATAACAGTGGAAAGGCACATGGCACTCAAACTTTTGAGAAATACCTGCTTCTTATTGATGAAAAGGACATTCCGTACTACACTCTCAGGATACTCAATCAATATGGTGTTGTACATATGGAGATTACTAATAATGTTAAGGGGTATATAATAATATGAGATTTCTTATATTATTATTTATTTGCATTCTAATATATAGAATATTAAGGGATTATTATGAATCCAAAAAAATGTCCACTATTCATTTGGGATCGACTCTTTTTAAATTTTATAAACAACAAGATGATCCAGGCTTTAAAAAAACCTATCAAGAATTCGAGAAGTCATATGAAATGGAGTTAGAACATGAAGAGTATTATTTTGGAGTAGCTTTGTTATATTACTTTTGTTTTAAACGAATTATTGAACCCATAGATATTCTTAATAACAGTATCACATCTTATTCTTTTGCATATTTTTTAGATAGGATGTCACAAGATTATATTAGTGTTTTTGATATTTCTGAACATAATGCACATGAATTTATTCTTGATATCATCAATAGTTACGATAATTTAATCGAAGCGTACAATAATAATATAAATAATTACCCTTCACCTCAGTGGTATGTTTCAAGGGAATATATAAAAAATATAATTGATAGAAAAAACTCTGATCAAGTAAAAAAAGATAAGCTTTCAGATAATATAGTATTAATCCAATACTTTGTTGTTTTAATGCATGAGATAATTGCAGAAACAAAAAAATTCTTTGATAAATTATGTGAATATGATTTTACAATTGGAACAATAGAATTTGAGTCATCTGATTTCCACTATTTATCTGAAGAAATAATTAGAAAACTATAGTATGTGCAGTTCTGAATAATAAATATCAATACCGTCTCTAGTAATAAACTGCAGGAATTGCCGGGTATAGGGCCTGCTATTGCAGAAAGAATAATTGACTACTGAGATGAACATGGGCTTTTTGCAAGATATTTAGATATTTAAGTGGTATTGAAGAGGGCGGGTTTGAGGGGATAAAGGACAGGATTGCAATAAATGGATGGGAGGTGAATACATATATGAAAACACCTGATGATAAGGAGCAAGGTATCATAAAAGTGCTTGATCACTTACCCTATCCATTTTATGTTATCGATGCTGAGGACTATACTATTCAAATATCAAATATGTCGGCACCCAAAATCGAATCAGAAAAACCTACCTGCTATGCTATTCATAAATATGATCTCCCCTGTGATGCCTATGGGATAATCTGTCCCCTAAAGATGGTGAAGAAGAGTAAAGAGTCTGAAGTGGTAATACGTCAGCATTATGATAGTGAGGGACAACCCAGTTATTACGAGGTTCATTGCCATCCTATCTTTGATCAGCAGGGCAATGTTAAGAAGGTGATTGAGTACACGCTTGATATTACTGAACGCAGACTAATGGAAACCCTTTTAAGGAAGAATGTGGGTAGCTGGAAATATAATCTTTTAAAAAATACTATAACCTGGTCAGATGAAGTATATAATATCTTTGGTGTAAAGTCAGAGGAGTTTGAACCAACTTACAATGTAATTTTAGATTATGTTCATCCAGAAGACCGGCAAAAGGTAGATACTACTTACACT
>CAZXKH010000355.1:0-2760 GCA_964641385.1 uncultured Clostridia bacterium
GAGATTATTTCCCGGGCAGGAGGACTGCATGCTTTTATGAACTGGCAGCGGCCCATACTAACAGACAGTGGTGGCTTCCAGGTCTTCAGCCTGGGTGATGCAGTTACCATTACTGAAGAAGGAGTGGAGTTTCGCTCTCATCTGGATGGTTCCTCTCATTTTATCACCCCTGAGCGGGCCATTGAGATCCAGTCAGAGCTGGGGGCAGATATTGTGATGGCCTTTGATGAGTGTGTTCCCTATCCGGCCCAGCATGCTTATGTTGAGGAGGCAGTTGAGAGGACAACAGCCTGGGCCAGGCGCTGTCTCAGGGCCCATAACTCTCAGGACCAGGTCCTCTTTGGCATTGTGCAGGGGGGAGTCTATCCGGATCTGCGCCGCAGGAGTATAGAGGATTTGCTCAGCTCTGATTTTTTCGGTTATGCCATTGGCGGACTTAGTGTGGGAGAACCACGGGATGAGATGAAGGAGGTGCTGGAGCTGACAGACCAGTATCTTCCTCATGATAGACCACGTTATCTAATGGGGGTAGGTACCCCCGAGGATTTGATAGCAGGTGTTATCAGGGGGGTTGATATGTTTGACTGTGTCTTCCCCACCAGGGTGGCCCGCAATGGATCAGTCTTTACTTCCTCAGGAAGAATTACCATTCGCAATGCTTCTTTTGCTGATGACTTTTTACCCCTTGATCCTGGCTGTCAGTGTTACAGCTGTCAGAATTATTCTCGGGCCTATATCAGACACCTCATCAAACGCAATGAAATACTGGGTCTCAGGCTTACCACCTACCATAACCTTTTCTTCCTATTGCAGCTGATGAGGGATCTTCGTCAGGCCATTAGTGAGGATAGGTTGCTGGACTTTGGCACCGACTTTTTGCAGGAATATTTGCAGACATGAAATATTTGAAAAAGGGATTATTGATGGAATGTGGAATAATGAAGAAGGAGAAGGAATAAAAAAATTTAGAAGGAGCTGTCTGTTAAAATGGAACAGTATCTGGGGACCTTTGGGATCTGGATCCTTATCTTTGGTATATTCTGGTTTCTCTTTATTCGGCCACAGCAGAAGAAACAGAAGCAACATCAGGAAATGGTTGATAATCTTAAAGCCGGTGATGATGTGGTTACCATTGGCGGCATTAGGGGTAAGATATTAAAGGTTAAAGAGGACTACCTGGTGATTAGAATAGCACCAGAGGTCAATGTTAACATTATTCCCTCTGCCATTGGTCGTCTGCAGGAACAGGATGATGAACAGGAATAATTTGGGCCGATGGAAAAAGTCAGTCTAAGAGAGAGGGTAGAGTATGAAGATTGAAAAATCTCAGCTGCGGGAATTTATCGAGTCACTGGTGATTGCTGGCGTACTGGCCTTTTTTATTATCACCTTTGTCGCTCAATCCTTTGTTGTTGATGGCAGATCCATGGAGCCAAGCCTCAGCCATGGGGAGCGGCTCTTTATCAACAAGTTTATCTATCGTTTTCGGGAGCCTGTCCGTGGTGAGGTTATTGTCTTTGATCCCGGAGAGGCAGTGGGTAAACAGTACATAAAGAGAATAGTAGGTTTGCCCGGTGAGGAACTGAAAATTAAAGGTGGTAAGGTCTTTGTTGATGGCCATCAACTGGTTGAAGAATATACCATGGAACCTGTCAGGGGTGATTTTGGTCCCTACGAGATTCCCGAGTCCCATTATTTTGTACTGGGAGATAACAGGAATAACAGTGCTGATAGCAGGGCTTCCTTTGTGGGCTTTGTGCCTCAGCATGCTATCTCCGGTCTTGCCTTCTGGGTATACTGGCCAATAAACCAGATCAGGGTTTTGAATGAAGGGCCTGTCTTTGCGGGGGAATAATTAAATCATTCCGGAGGTGAAGGTAAGATGATTTGGGAAAAACCAGGAACCAGAAACACAGCTGATACTGTTGAGCTGGCAGTTGAAAAGGCAAAAGCAGAGGGGATTAAACATCTGGTGGTGGCCTCAAACAGTGGAAGTACAGCAGAAAAATGTTTGCGAGAAGATCTGCAGGTGGTCTGTGTAACACATCAGGTGGGCTTTAAGGATCCCGGCCGGGATGAGATGCCCTCCCAAAAACGAACTCAGCTGGAAGAGCTGGGGGTTAAAGTTCTGACAACATCTCATTTTCTGGCTGGAGTGGATCGTGCTCTACGCTTCAAGGAGGGTGGTCTGTACCCGGCCGAGATTGTGGCTCACACTCTGAGAATGATGGGGCAGGGAGTTAAGGTCTGTCTTGAAATTTCTGTTATGGCTCTTGATGCAGGGTTGATACCCTATGGTAAAGAGGTAGTGGCTGTGGGAGGAACGGGCAGGGGTGCCGATACGGCATTGCTCCTTACTCCAGAACACGGGCAAAATCTATTTGATACCAGGATTCATGAAATAATCTGTAAACCCGGTTTGAGAAAAAATAAAAAAGTTCCTTAATTTTACTTGACAATTATTATTCACTGTAGTATAATTTTTCATTGTTGAATGATTAAACTTTAGGAGGTTGTGAATTATGTTCAGGTTAATTATTATTCCCGATATTCAGCTTCATGACCGGGGGATAACTATGTCTGCAGATAATTATGTCCTGATCTTTGATTCATGGCCTTCGGAGCCGATTGCTGCCTGATTACTGGGCAGATCTTAGAGCTTACCGACCACAGGTCATGAAGGCCTGTGGTTTTTCTTTTTTAGATTATTCTTGATGACCACAGGTATTTAAGGCCTGTGGTTTTATTTATGTATAGGGG
>CAZXKH010000356.1:0-2757 GCA_964641385.1 uncultured Clostridia bacterium
TCAGCTACCCCGCCTGTTTCACGGGCGAGGCCTGTAGTGAATTATGCTGCCTGTAAAAGCCTTAAGCTGACCAGTTTAAGCCTGAAAACTAGGGCTACGTTACCTGCGAATATATAGGTACTTCGGAGTGCGTTGAGCCAGCTTCGGACTCTACGGCTGACAGTTAAACAGGTGTAAAGGGTTAAGCCAGTACTGTCAGCATACAAAACCGCAGGCTAACATTGACGAGCCCACATTACCTGCATAAAGGCGGAGTGGCTAGGGGGAAGCCAAGACGAAAGTCAAATTCCCTCATTCCTCACCACCCGAAAATAACACGAGTGATGTATCCTGGGGTATTATAATGATGGAGCTGAAAACTTTTTAATCAAAATAACTTGACAAAGTGGAGAATATTAATTATACTATCAGTTAAATCTAACTTAAAAACTGAGTGGCGATGATCAGGAGCTTAAACCCCTTCACTTCAGCTACAGAGAATCGGATGGGCTGAGAACCGAACTGAGGGCAGGGTTTATATCTCACCTGTAAGTCTCCTTCTTGAATTCTGATCAGAATAGGGGAGGACGGTGGCCCCCGTTAACAGGGCAGAGTATTGACAGGAATGTCTGTCTGTACTTACTGAGGTTCTGTGGTGCAAACCCGGGACGAAATAGGGTGGTAACGTGTGAGTAATACCTCTCACCTCTAAAGGAGGATGAGGGGTTTTATTATTTTAAGGAAAAATAGATAAACGAGGTGTAGCAAGATGGTAAAAAGGATCAAGATCTTTGATACTACTTTAAGAGATGGAGAGCAGTCACCGGGTGTTAACCTTAACCTGCAGGAGAAGCTGGAGATTGCCCGTCAGCTGGAACGGATGCGCATCGATGTTATTGAGGCTGGATTTCCCATTACTTCCCGGGGAGATTTCGAAGCTGTAAAAAACATTGGTCGCGAAGTCAAAGAGCCAGTGATTACTGCCTTGGCCCGGGCTGAAAAGAAGGATATTGATGTGGCCTGGGATGCTTTAAAGGGGGCCGCCAAACCTCAAATCCATATTGTTATTGCCACTTCCCCCATCCATATGAAGTATAAACTGCAGAAGAGCCCGGAGGAGGTCCTGGAGAAGGCGGTGAGAATGGTTGAGTATGCTGGTCAGTATACTGACCTGATTGAGTTTTCTGCCGAGGATGCCTCTCGCAGTGAGCCAGAATTTTTGGCCCGGGTTTTTAAAGAGACCATTGCAGCTGGAGCCACTACCATCAATCTTCCCGATACAGTAGGTTATACCACTCCGGATGAGTTTTATGAACTGGTTACCTATCTGCGCCAGGAGGTGCCCGAGCTGGATGAGGTTGTCTTCAGCGTACACTGTCACAACGACCTGGGGCTGGCAGTGGCCAACTCCCTGGCAGCTGTAAAGGCCGGAGCCACTCAGGTGGAGGGTGCCATTAATGGGATCGGTGAAAGGGCTGGCAACACAGCCATAGAAGAGATTGTAATGGCCCTTGAGACCAGGAAGGACACCTATGATTTCCAGACCGGGATCAACACCAGAGAGATCTATAAGACCAGTCGTCTTGTCTCCTCTCTTACTGGAATGAGGGTTCAGGCCAATAAGGCAATAGTGGGCAGTAATGCCTTTGCTCATGAGTCGGGTATCCATCAGGATGGGGTGATCAAGGAGCGCACAACCTATGAGATTATGGATCCTCAGATGATAGGATTAAGCGAGAACCGTCTGGTTTTGGGTAAACACTCAGGGCGAAGTGGCCTGCGGGAAAAACTGAAAGAGCTTGGTTACAGTCTCAATCAGGAGGAGCTAAATCGGGCCTATGATCGCTTAAAGGATCTGACTGATAAGAAAAAGGAAGTAACAGAACGGGATCAGCGGGTGGAAGAGGTTTTTGCCCTGGAGTTTCTCCAGGTATCGAGCGGTAACCAGATGCAGCCAACTGCCACCCTGGGACTGAGAATCAATGGGGGAATACTTAAAAAGGAAGCCTCCTGCGGCAGTGGTCCTATTGATGCTATCTATAATACTATTGAGCGTATTACCGGGCTTGATCTAACCCTTAAGAATTATTCCATCAATGCGGTAACCAGTGGCCGGGATGCTCTGGGAGAGGTAATGGTTAAGGTGGAGTGGAATGAGCGTCTCTATGTGGGGCGGGGTTTTAGCACTGATATCATTGAGGCCAGTGCCAAGGCCTATCTAAATGCTTTAAATAAGATTGTCTTTGATGATCCGAAACTGCTTAAATCATTTACTGCTCTTGATCATCAGGATATCGGTTAAACTGGAGGTGTCTTTATGTTTCTGCAGGAAAAATGGCGTCAGGAAACCCTTTTATTGATAAAGAGGATGCTCCAGATTAAGACCACCAATCCTCCCGGTGGAGAGGGTAAGCTCTCTGAAATGTTGGCCAGCTATCTGGCTGAGGCAGGAATTGAAACCACTCTTAGTGAGCTGGCTCCAGGGAGAAAGAACCTTACTGTTCGTTTGGCGGGCAGTGGAGAGCGGGGGACGCTTCTCTATTCGGGCCATCTGGATACAGTTCCCGTGGCTGAGGAGAACTGGAGCTATCCACCCTTTGGGGGTCAAATAGAGCAGGGGAAAATCTATGGGCGTGGAGCCTCTGATATGAAGGGGGGGCTGGCGGCCATGGTTGTGGCCCTGAAAATGCTGGCTGAGGAGGATCATCAGCTTAAAGGTGATCTGCTGCTGGCGGCTACTCTGGGTGAGGAGGTAGACTGTCTGGGAGCAGAGGGACT
>CAZXKH010000357.1:0-2721 GCA_964641385.1 uncultured Clostridia bacterium
CCCACGTACTAAGCCCAAGCAGTATAAGAAAGTTAAAGGTTTTCAAACTGGTGACATTGTTAAAGCTGTAGTGACCAAAGGCAAAAAGATTGGTACGCACTTTGGACGTGTGGCTGTACGCAAAAGTGGGAGTTTTAATATCAAAACGAAGGAGGGAACCGTACAGGGAATCTCGCATAAGTACTGCAAGTTATTGCAATGTGCAGATGGGTATGCGGTGTAACCGCATTCCTCCCCGCCCGTTTCACGGGCGAGGTTTCCTGCGGTATTTCTATGATAATATATTGCACCCATCAGCTTGATATAGACTATTGGTGAGTATATTGTATAAATGTTGGATGACACCCCCTGTTTTATGGGGGTGTCATCATATCTTATTAGATCTTTCTGTAAATCGATGAAAGCCAGGGAAGATAATCCTATTTTGCATGACCAAGAGGGAGGAAAGAAGGGTTCTGATGGAGAAGTAAAGTAGGCAGTATACTTCATTGATCTCTTAGCAAAGGGATTCAGGGCTGTATATTAGCCTGCAGCCCGGGGCATGTTTTATTGGATTATTGAGGAGTAAAGTATTGAGAGGTGCCTGTCCTTTAAGGTTCAGTTTTTAAAGGGTAGGCTGTAAAGGGAGGAATGATATGTTAGTCGATTATCATCTGCATCCCTTTGCCCATGGGGAGGGTGCTCACAGTACCAAGGTACTGCGTCCCTTCTTTGAAAGGGCTGTGCAGATGGGAATCAGGGAACTGGGAATTGCCGATCATGAACGATACTGGAAAAATTTTGATTATCAAAAAATCAGAGAGCTTGCCTGTGATTATCCGCAGTTGACTGTTAAAATGGGGGTGGAAATGGACTATATCCCCGGACGGGAGCGGGAAATAGAGGAGATAGTTGATAGCCTTAACGGGGACTTTGTTATCGGTTCATTACACCATATTGATGGCTGGATGTTTGATCATCCTGATTATATTGATCAATACCAGTATTATGATCTTCATCAGCTATACAGGCGGTATTTTTCTCTAATGGAACAGCTCTCAGAGGTGGATACCTTTGACATTATTGGTCATCTTGATCTAATCAAAATCTTTGGTTTTCAACCCGAAGGAAGAATTCTGGATTATGCCCTTTCACTGCTGAAGAAGATCAAGAAGAGAGAAAAGGTTGTGGAACTGAACACCAATGGGTATCGAAAGCCTGTTTCCCAGCTCTATCCTGGAGAGGATATTCTAAAAGCCTGCTTTCAGCTGGGGATCCCTGTTACATTTAGTTCTGATGCCCACCAACCGGAGCGAGTTGGTGATCTGATCGGGGAGACCAAAGAGCTGGCAGAGGAGATAGGTTACCAGAAGGTGGCTACCTTTGAGCAGAGAGAACTAACACTGATTGACTTTGACGAGAATTAGAGGAGGGAAGAGCATTGATTGACAGTTATTTTTCTGACAGAATTAGAAATGTTAGGACTTCTCCTACTCTGGGGATTTCATCCAGGGCCAGGGAAATGAAAAGGGAGGGTATTGATGTAATTAGTCTCAGCTCCGGAGAACCCGATTATCCAACCTTTGATTACATTAAAAGGGAAGCAGAAAGGGCATTAAGGGATAACTTTACTCATTATACACCAACTCCGGGTATGCCAGAGCTGAGAGAGGCCATTGTCAGTAAGTTTAAAAGAGATCAGGGGCTGGAGTATTCAGCAAGGGAGGTTATAACCACTACTGGTGCCAAACAGGCTCTTTATGAGGGATTTCAGGTTATTTGCCAGGAGGGGGATGAGGTTTTGATGCCTGTTCCCTACTGGGTCTCATATCCTCAGCAGGTTATAATGGCAGGGGGAACAACGGTTCCAGTTGCTACCTCAGAGAAGAATAACTTTAAAATGACCCCTGAGGAGCTAAAAGAGGCTATTACTCCGTCCAGTAAGGTACTCCTCTTAAATTACCCCCATAATCCTACCGGGCACCTTTATTCAGCTCAAGAACTGAAGGCCCTGGTGCCGCTGATCATAGAGCATGATCTGCTCCTGGTCACTGATGAAGTTTATGAGCATCTGACCTATGAAGAACCCATGCAGAGCATTGTGGCACTGGCACCTGAGCTGCAGAAGAGAACCCTGATTATCAATGGTCTTTCCAAGGCCTATGCCATGACTGGATGGAGGGTGGGCTATGCAGCCGGTCCCGAGCCTCTGATCTCGGCCATGTCCCGCATGCAGAGCCACCTTACTTCCAATATAACTTCTATCAGTCAAAGAGCGGCAGTTGCTGCTCTGGAGGGGCCAATGGACCAGGTGGAGGAGATGAGGGATGAATTCAGGCTGAGAAGAGACCTGATGGTTGAGGGAATTAACAGCCTGGAGGGTTTCAGCTGCAGCAAACCTGCTGGAACCTTCTACCTTTGGGTCAGTATAGGGGATTATTTAAAGCAGAGTCCATACAGTAATGATTCAGAGCTGGCGGAGGCCCTGCTGGAAAAGGGAAGAGTGGCCACTGTTCCCGGTTCAGCCTTCGGTCAGGAGGGATATTTGCGCCTCTCCTTTGCCTCTTCCAGAGAGAGACTGCAGGCGGCACTGGGGCGTCTGGAGCAGTTTGTTGGTTAACCCTCAATTTTTTCAGGCACTCTTTCTGTGCTGATACTGAAGATGGTCTTCTGAGCCAGGAGTACAAGATCAACCGAGACTATATAGTTTTTCTCTTCTATTCGCAGCAGGCGTTGCTCAAG
>CAZXKH010000358.1:0-2719 GCA_964641385.1 uncultured Clostridia bacterium
TTCAAACTGTCTGCATCTGGTTCAAGATCCCGGACCGGATGCCCCACAAAGTGGGCCTTAACACCAAAGGAACGATAGAGCAGAGCCTCAGGTTTAAAGACTGCTGCCACCTGTATCCTGGAGCCTTTAAGCTTCTTGGCCCGGCTCTGACCCCAGATCCAGACAGAGGGCCCGAAATAAATAAGAGAGGGAATACCCAGCTGTTGAGCATACCTGGCCAGCCGGAGATTAAAACCCGGGAAATCAACCAGCAGTAAGAGCTGTGGAGGATTCTCCTTCAGCTGTCTTTTCATAGATTTCATCATAGACAGATAGGAGAAGATATGAAGCAGGCTTTCCAGATAACCCACACTGCTGTATTCCAGAGGGTTATGCAGCAGCCTGACCCCGCTCTTCTCCATTTCAGCTCCCCCCATGCCGTAGAAATCTACCTCCAGCCCGGGGCTTTGTTGGCGCAGGCTGCGAACAACCTGGGCCGCATGTAAATCGCCGGAGACTTCACCGGCAGAGATCATTACTCGCTTCATCTATTCTCCCTCCAGGGCCGAGACCACAATACCTGCCTCCTCAGCCCGGCGGATAAACTCCCTTTTCTCCAGTATCAGACACCTTCCTGCCTCCAGTCCTAAAGCTTTAACCTTATTCTGACACATAACCTCCAGAGTCTCTAAGCCCACCAGAGGCACATCAAAGCGAAAATCCTGTTTCGGCTTGGCAGCCTTAACCACTACCGTCTCAGCCGCCAGTCTGCCCGCCCTGGCAATGGTGGCATCTGTACCCTCTACAGCCTCGGCAGCCACCACAAAACGGTCTTTAATCACCACTGTCTGTCCGATATCCAGTTCTCCAATGGCCCTGGACATCCGGAGCCCAAATTCCAGCTCCCGGCCTGTCTTCTCATCAGGACCCCTGGCCGTCAGCTGACCTGGAGCAGGCAAAAGATCTTCAAGGAAGGTGGTCTGTTTCAAGACTTCTATTCCCTCAGATTTAAGCTCTTCAACCACTGCCAGCATCAAATGATCGGTAGTCAGGTCATCTAACCCCTGCAGCAGAGCGAGAAAACGGGCATCGAACTGACTATGATCTAAGGCCCGTTCCTTGGCCACCTTGCCCATCATCACCACCTGAGTAATCCCCTCCTGATGCAGGGTGTTTATCACCCGGTCCAGCTCTCCTGCCGGCAGTGAATAAAGGGCTTCACAGTATGGTTCAAACTCCTCTGCTTCAGTGTCAAGAATAAGACCCGTAACCCGGTGACCCTGCTGCCAGGCAGCCCGGGCCCAGATCAGGGGCAGTCTGAGTCCTCCAGCAATCAATCCTATCTTCATCAGTCAGCCTCTCCCTTCAACGACAGATACCTCGCTGGGCATTGCGGAGAAAGCGGAGAAAATCCTCAATCTCCCTGCTGCTATCAAGCTCCTGATCCATCACCTCAATGGCCTGGGAGACCCTCAGCTTGGAACGATAAAGAATCCGATAGGCCTCCTTGATCTTGCTTCTTAGATCTGGAGAAAAACCGTTGCGTCTTAAACCAACCACATTAACACCCTTCACCGAAGCCGGATGACCATCAACAAGAATATAGGGGGGAACATCCTTGACAACCTTGGAATGGCCGCCAACCATGGCCATCCTCCCGATACGGCAGAACTGATGTATCCCTACAAGGCCGGCCAAAAAGGCCCGATCTTCAACCTCCACATGCCCGGCCAGGTTGACAGAATTGGCCATAATAATATTATCACCCAGATAACAGTCATGGGCTATATGGCAGTAGGCCATGATATAATTATTATTCCCTATTCTGGTCTCTCCCTTACCCTCTTTCGTCCCCCGGTGGATGGTAGCATACTCGCGAATATTGTTCCCATCACCGATGGTAACCCTTGTTCCCTCACCGTCGAAATCCAGATGCTGTGGGGAATAACCGATAACTACCCCCACCGATATCTCGTTGTCTTTACCGATCTCTGTCATCCCATCGATGATCACATGGGAATCGATGGTGGTACCATCACCGATGGAGACGTTATCTCCAATGACAGAATAGGGGCCCACCTCAACCCCCTTTCCCAGCTGGGCCTCGGGAGAGACCACGGCAGTTTCATGAACCCGGGCCAGGTGTAATAGATTATCTTTCCGCTTCTCCTCATTAATATCCAAGTGCCAGTACCCCCTTCTACCTTAAACAAAATTATGTTTTCTTCAATCCAGAGCAAACATCAGCCTGGCCTCGGCCACCAGCTCATCATCAACCATGGCCTTAGCCTCCACCTTACCCACCCGACTGCGAAACTTAAGTACCTCCACATCTATTATCAGCTGATCACCTGGTTCCACCGGGCGGCGGAAACGTGCCTTATCGATACCGGTAAAGTAGGCAATCTTATCCTGATGCTCCCTCTGACTGAGAAAGACTACTCCACCCACCTGGGCCATGGCTTCAATAATTAATACCCCAGGCATAACAGGCTTCTTTGGGAAATGACCCTGAAAAAACTCCTCATTGATGGTTACATTCTTAAGGCCCCTGATCCGCTGTCCCTCTTCCAGTTCCAGAATACGATCCACCAGAAGAAAGGGATAGCTGTGGGGCAGAATGTCACGTATCCTGTTAATATCCAGCATTCTCTTCGCCCCTCTCTCTTCCTGCTTGCTTCCTGTAAGCAGCTTCAATTCTTTGAACCAGCTCGATATCTAAGCTGTGCCCGGATCTGAC
>CAZXKH010000359.1:0-2715 GCA_964641385.1 uncultured Clostridia bacterium
CAAAGACATTTCTGCCTTCTGGACTATAAGCAATTCCCAAATTTGCAGTTCTGTTAGGTGAATACAGAGATATATCTTCATCTCTGTATTTGATTATTCCCTGTCTTGGTTTTACAACTCCCAAAATAGTTCTCAAGGTTGTTGTCTTACCCACACCATTGGCACCTATTAAACAGGAAATTGTACCATCTTTAACCTCTAAATTAATGTCACTTAATACAGTCATCTTTCCATAACCAGAGGTCACATTATCTAATTTGAGTATTGTCTTTTCCATATAGCTATTACTCCCCTAAATAGGATTTAATAACAAGTTGGTTCTCCTGTATTTCAGACGGTGAACCCTCAGCAATAGATCTTCCCTCATTAATTGCTACTATTTCATCACAAATATCCATTATTACCTTCATATCATGTTCTATCATAACAATACTCAGATTATACTGTTTTTTTATTTTAAGAATTAATTTTACTATTTCATCAGTTTCTCCAATGTTTAAACCAGCTGTTGGTTCATCAAGTAGCAATATTTTAGGCCTTAAAGCAAGAGCTCTGCAGATACTAACCCTTCTCTGTTGACCATAGGACAGATTATCGATCTTGATATCTTTCAAATTCAAGATTCCAAAAAAATCAAGCAAATCCATTGCCCTTTCTTCTATTCTCTTTTCATTATTTTTGTATTTTGTTGTATTGAACAAAATATCAAAAATACCATAATCAACAGAACGGAAAAAAGCTGTCTTAACAATATCTATAACTTTAACATTCTCCATAATTCTAATTTCCTGAAAGGTTCTACCTATTCCCAGATTAACAATTCTATCCGGTGACAAATGTGTTATTTCATTGTTATCAAATATTATTTTTCCCTCATCAAGTTTGTAATAACCACTGACTAGATTAAATAAAGTTGTCTTCCCAGCACCATTAGGTCCAATAACACCCTTAAATTGCCCTGGTTTTACATTAAAGGTTATTTCAGCTACAGCCTGTAAGCCACCAAAGCTTTTCCTTAATCCATCCAATATCAGTAAAGACTCATTATTCTCCATATCCACAGCTCCTCCTATAGAAAATGAAAATAGGAATTACGGGGTACCCCTTTAGGAGCACCCCGGATGTCAATCTAATTACCTCATCAAAGGAAAGAGCTCAATCCCCTCCGGTGTAAATTCATCATATTCCATGTAGTCATAGTATACTATTTCTCCATCTTCGACTATCGCCATAGGAACTCCCATCTGTGGTCGACCAACATCATCAAAGGAGTATGGATTAGGGGTAGTGGTATTACTAAATTCGATTGTAGCCAGAGAATCCCTAATGGCTTTGCTTTGTTCTTCTTTCTCTGCATTATCCCACCAGTCAGAACCCTTATCATCTATAACTGCCCCAATTGCTTCTTTGTACTGAAGTAAAGATTCTAATGCCATCATACCATGGCCACCAGGTCTATAGAGGCGCTCATCACCTTCATAATGCTGCATATATACTTCCTCAAACTCCATGGCAATCTCAGACATAGGCTGACCGGGAACATAATGGGTTGATAAGATCAATCCTTCTACTGCCTCACCGCCCACTTCACCCAGTGTGTAAGAGTCGATTCCACATGCTCCCAGGAGAGGAAGATCTATTCCCAGATCACTTAATTGAAGAGCGATTTCTGGTGCATCGCCTGGGAATGTAGGCAGATAAATTGCTTCAATTCCTTCTGCTTGCATATCTCTCAGCAGCCTGGTAATGTGTCCCGAAAAATCACCTTCACCGGTCTCAAAAGTTAATACAATGGGTGCAGGGTCTTCTTTGCCAATAAATTCCTTAGCATAAAATATGAAATATTCTGTCATATTGGTTGTATATTCCTGAGCAACATCTTTAAAGATGGCGTAAGTTTCGTACCCCAGTTCTTCATAAAAATATTTTGCAGAAGCCCTACCCTGATCGTTATCAGGCTGGACAGAGGAGAACACATAATCTCCTACCAGAGTAATTGTAGGAGTACTGCCAGCAGTGTTTATATAAGGTATTTCATTAGCCTGAAATACTTCTCCAGCAGCCGTTGATAGTGCAAGGTCTGTTCCCCCAAAACCAGCTACAACTTCATCGCTTTCAATTAACCGATGTGACCTGCTAGCAAATAAGCTGGGATCTGTTTCCCCTTCATAAACAGTTAGTTTTATAGGATAACCTCGAATACCGCCTCTTTCATTAATGAAATCCTCAGCAACATCAACTACATGCATACATTCTTGTCCTAATTCAGCCAAAGGGCCAATAGTGCTGAATATAGCCCCTAAGTGAATTGGTTCTTTCTCTGATTCAGCCATTACCGGAGAAAAAGCAAATAGTATAATAAGGCTCAATGCAACAGCAATTAAAGATTTTTTCATAACATATAAACCCCCTCAAATTAAGTCTTTACACTCCTCAGCATTAAAACATACCAGAGACAAAATCACCTCCAGAAAGCAATTAATTTACTTAAAGTCACCCCCTCAAATATAAGTTTTTATATTACCATCTAAAACCATAAAAATATAAGCTATCAATCACTAAGTTAACTCTTTATAATATATTTAGCAGGGTGGTACACTTTTTACTTGACAAAAGCAGCTCCAAAGCTTATTAATCAAAAATCATAATCAACAAAATATTTACTATTATAATAATCTTTCTATTCATTAAATTATTAATTGCAGATATTATTCC
>CAZXKH010000360.1:0-2158 GCA_964641385.1 uncultured Clostridia bacterium
GATGAGCAGCAAGTATCCAGAGGCTGCTCTTAAACTGCTGCAGGAGAGTCTTGTTTAGAGGTTTTATACAATTTATTCATTGATAGTGGTACCAGTCCAAATTAGCAGTGAAGATGGAGCAAATTTAGCTATGGGTGAAAGGTTGAGTCCATTGAGAAGAACTTTGATATTAATTATAGGAATTATATTGTTGGCTGCCTTTCTGATATGGGGTAATGGTCAGAAGGCAACTCTAGAGGTTGAGGTATTGGGCAGGGGAACAGTCGATCCTCCTGCTGAAACCTTCACTGAAAGTGAAGAAGTAACTCTAACTGCTGAGCCTGAAACTGGCTGGATATTCTATCGATGGCATTATGAAGAAAAATATCAAGAAAGGGAACAAAAGCTAACTGTATCTATGAATGAAAATCGATATATTAAGGCAGTCTTTATTCCAGAAAATAAAGAGATTTTCCCTGATTCAAACTTTGAAACACTGATTAGAGAAAAAATTGAGGATGCAGCTGATTTTTTGTTACCATCAGATGTTGTAAATATAAAATACCTAGAGGGCAATGAGAGAGAAATAGCATCTATTGCTGGGATTGAGTATCTGTTTAATCTTGAAGGATTGTATCTATCGAATAACAGGATAAATAACCTTGATCCAATTTCTTCCCTGGATGGTCTTACCTGGCTGGATGTTAGCGGCAACCAGCTTGATGATCTGGAAGCCCTTTCATCCTTGACTGCACTATCCTGGCTGGAATTGAGCAATAATTATATTAAAGATCTGGCTCCTATAAGCCATCTGGTAGAACTGGAGGGTCTATTATTAAATTCCAATCAGATATCGGATCTTAATCCCCTGTCGGAGTTAAAAAAGCTGGGATTATTAAATTTGAATCATAACTTGATAGAAGGTCTTAGCCCTTTAGAAAATTTAGAAAGAGTTATCTGGCTTCACCTGGAAGATAACTTAATTGAAGATGTTAGCTCTCTTTCTCGGATAGATACTGTAAAATGGTTGTATTTGGGTGATAACAGGATTAAGAGTATTGAGCCGCTATCATCTATGGAGTCCCTTGAATCCTTGCAGCTGGATAACAATCAAATTGAAAAAATAGAGCCACTTTCCAAAGCACCCTTATTGAAAAGGTTATTTTTTCGCAATAATGAGATAAAAAAACTTAAAATTTCTTCAGGTTTTGAAAACATTGAAATCATAGATGGAGCTTATAACAATATTGAAGAGATAGATTTTTCTAACTTGGAAAACTTAGAATTTATAAATATGCCAGGCAATAAAATTGATGAGCTTGCATTTTTATCTGATTGCGATCATATTACAGGACTTAATCTTGCCGATAATTATCTTGTAGATATCTCCATTCTTGCCAATCTAAACAAATTGAGTTTTCTGGATCTCAGCTTTAATCAGATAGCTGATCTTGATGCTCTGAAGACACTGTTGAATCTTAATGATTTGAAAGTAAACCATAACCAAATTAAGGATATAACCCCTTTGTCAGGGTTAAAAAACCTCAAATATTTAGAAATTGGCAATAATAAAATTGAGGATGTTTCACCCCTAAAAGAGTTAGCATCACTTGAGCAATTGTTTTTAAATAACAATAGAATCCATTCTGTTTTCCCTCTTTCTTCCTTAACTGCTCTTCGTAAACTATATCTTTTTCATAATCGCATTACTGATATTTCTCCCCTGGCTTCATTAATTAATTTGAATGATCTTTGGTTAAGTGATAATTTAATTTCTACTATCGGCCCTCTTGTTGAGAGACAAGAGTTTGGCCGGCAGAACTTAAGACTGATCCTAACTTATAATAATCTTAATTTAGATGATAGTAAGGAACTTGGTTATTTGGAGACTATGCAGGAAAGGGGTGTTTTGCTTGATTACAGGCCTCAAAAATAAACCGTCTTTGATAAAAATAAATTGCTGGTTGAATTTAATTCTTATCACTGTTGTGGTATTTATGTCTTTGTTTTTATCATTTACCCCTTCTGCATATGCCTGTTCTGCCTGTGCTAACCTTCCTCATTTTTCTCACAGTAGATTGGAAGACATTTATATCTTTACATGGAAACTGGACCCGCTTGCCAACAGGAGTGCGGAAATTATTTCTGCTGCCTGGGAGGAATTTGGGTGTGAGGTTGA
>CAZXKH010000360.1:2168-2715 GCA_964641385.1 uncultured Clostridia bacterium
GGAGCAACAGCTGTATGAGCGTCTTTACAAGCAACAGAGCTTTGGAGTAGCTATTGTATCCAGAGAATTACTAAAGGAAATGAATAAAGTTCCTTTCTGGTCAGATTTTCATTCCAGTAAAATTGAAAAGGGAGTAAATATTTCCGGTTATAATAATCCTAAATACGATTCTATTCTGGAGCAGGGACTGGATAATACCAAAAAACAGGATTTAAGTGACATTTTGGCTAGAGATTTGCCCTTTGTTCCTCTTCTTTTGTCTGAGAATAATAAACAGACTGATTATTATATATTTTATAATCTGAGGCGTAAAACATTTTATGATTCTATGATCCGCCTTGTCCTTACAGCAATTATTCCCTTTTCTGAATCTGTTTTATCCGAATCAAAAGATGTTAGTATGATTTCCAGGCAGAATGGAAAGGAGCTGTCCTTTAAGCTGCCAGCTATTACTATAGAAGATGGAAAAGAGATACTGAAGAAAGCAGGTTATTATTGGGATAGTAGGGACCGGATATCCTATTGATTTAGCCATCCCAGTTTTCAG
>CAZXKH010000361.1:0-2713 GCA_964641385.1 uncultured Clostridia bacterium
AAACTTTCTTATTGAATAATTAAAGATAATATTAAGTAAGTTTTGTAGAGCGGTAGTTACTAATGTTTTTGATTGTGTGAAAATTTATTTTGAAGTAGGTGATTGAAGTGCGAGTGTTATTAACTAATACAGGCCCCTGGGGGACAGGAAGTGGGACGGTAGCCGAGGGAGTGTTACAGGAAATAAAGAAAAAGCAGATTCCAGTAAAAGCCTTTTTTCCTGACTCTGGTTTTCCAGGGCAGGGTTATGAGCACTACTATAAATCTCCAGATGTTTATAATATTGTTCCTTTTCCTGCTACCTACGAAGGGGTTAATCTATACACCTTTCCATTGATTATCCCTGATCCTAACCCTCGAAATTATAATAATGCCTGGACATTTAAAAAACTAAATTCAGCAGAGCTAAGAGCTTACTTTGGTTATTTAAAGGAAGAGCTTAAAAAAGTGCTGGATGTATTTAAGCCGGACGTAGTTGAGTGTCAGCATATATGGGCTATTGATTATATACTTCATGAGCTTGGATATGATTATATTTGCACAGCTCATCATAGTGATCAAATGGGATTTATTTATGATGAGCGCATGCAAGAGTATGCAAGGGAATCAGCCTGGAAGGCCAGCTATATTTTTGCTATTTCAGATTTTGTAAACAAGGAGGTTCAGGATCTTTATAAAGTTGAACCAGAAAAAGTAATAACTATTCCAAATGGTTTTGATCACAGTACGTTTTACGCCTATGAAGCTAATCGTGAGTCAATATTAAATAAGCATGGCATTGAAAACAAAAATATAATGCCAATAATTACTTTCTGTGGGAAAGTGTCCCGGACAAAAGGGGTGGATATTTTATTAAAGGCAAACAAAATTCTGCAAAAAGAAATTAAAGCACTGCTAATTATTATGGGTAGTGGTGAGCTAAATAATTTTAGTGATAAAGAATTAGAGGGTACATCATTAGAAAATGTGTTTTTTCTAGGGCATAGATCTCCCCAAGAGCTTGCGGATTTTCATAACATTTCTACCTTAAGCGTTTTGCCATCTCGCTCAGAAGGCTTTGGTATTGCGGCTTTAGAGGCTATGGGATGTGGTTTGCCTTTAGTTGTCACAGATGCTGGAGGCCTGGCTAGTTTTGCAGTTGGACAAGTAGTGCCAAAAGAGAATCCACAGGCTTTAGCAGAAGGCATTCTGAGTATTCTGGAAATGCCTGGAGACTCATACCTGGATCTGTCTGAAGAAGCATCTAAAGCAGCCAAAAAATATTCCTGGAAATCTATGGTGGATATGAGAATGCCTTACTATCAAGAAGTAGCTTATTTAAGCCAAAAAAGAAGACAAGGTTTCTAAATTATACAATAATGAGAGAGGTGAATTAATCTTTGAAAAAATCATATCTATTATCAGCAGTGCTGCTGGTGTTTGTTATACTGGTTACAGGGGTAGTGGTGGCGGGAGAAAACAAACTAAATTATTATGAGTGGGACTCTCGTTTTGATATTGAGCCAGATAAATACTGGACAATCCAGTTTAATAAAAATATAGATAGTAGCAGTGTAAATAACCAAACCATCTATGTATTAAATAAAAATGGCAGCAAACACTCTGTAACATACGATATTACAGACAATATCGTAAAAGTTTATCCTGAAAATAATTATGCTCAAGGTGAAACTTATGCTCTATGGATTAAAGATGTAAATGCTAAAGATGGAGCAAGATTGAGAAGAGATGTTAAGATGAATTTTACAATAGTAGAAGCCATTAATGGCATAAGTATAGTTTCAGTGGAATATCCTGAAGACGTTTATTATTACCAAGATAATGTGGAAGCAACAGTTGTTCTTCATAATTATGAAGAAGAGGATAAAATCTTATGGTTGGGGTACAGCCTGTTAGATCCTATGGGTCAATGGATAGATATAACCCCTAAAAAAGTGGAACTATCAAGCAAAGAAGAGACTGAGGTAGTAATGGAGTATATCCCAGAAAAAATTGTTACAGGACCTTATACTGCTGTATTTGCAGTGTGGGATAGTTTTCCAATAGATGAAGAATCAATAAGAATTACAGACGTAGAGATGAAGGATGCTTTTAGGGTTTATGCCCAAAAAGAAAATTTTCACCAGCTGGATGAATCTTTTTGGAAAAAGCGAGATGCTACTTTAGGTAGAACTAAACTACAATCAGAAAATGTCCTGACAGAGAATGAAAAGTTATTTATCAAGCTTCCTGCTCAAACGCTTTTTGGCGGAGAAATTCAAACAAGGGAAGAATTGGGATTTGGCTCTTATGAAGTAAAAATGAAAGTACCAAATGCTCCATCTTCAATTACTGGCTTTTTCTTATATAAAGAACCTGACTACTTTCATGAAATAGATATAGAGATTTTTAATGAAGCATTTAATGAAGCAGAAGCTTGTATTTGGTTTAGTACTTATGCAGATGGTAAAATTCAAAATGAGCACAAAGAATTTTTTGACTTCGATCCAACAAAGGGTTTTCACAGGTATAGATTTGACTATTATCCCGGGGAGGTATCCTTTTATGTAAACGATGAACTTGTTAAAAGCTGGTCAGAAGGTTTTCCAACGGAGTCTATGCGATTGATGCTGAATGCCTGGTATCCAAGCTGGTTGGATGGCATCAAACCTGATGAAGATAAATACCTGGTAGTGGAATGGATGAGGTTTTAAAGAGGTAAAAAACTTAAATTG
>CAZXKH010000362.1:0-2707 GCA_964641385.1 uncultured Clostridia bacterium
TAATATAACATAAATTGTTCAACCATCAGTAAAGAAAAACTTATGCAAATGATATGCTAACACGAAAGAAATTAAATCATTTAAATTTTTTAAGTTAATCCCATAATGTTTTTCAATTTTTTTTAATCTATATTCTAATGTATTGCGGTGCAAGTGCATTTCTTTAGACGTTTGAGCTATATTTAAGTTATTTTTCACCAGGTTTTCTGCTATTTCTCCTGAATTAGCAAGGTTGAATTTTTCGTAACCATAGTTATTATCAAAAATAAATTTGCAATAAGAATTAGCTTTTTGCTTATCCAATAAAGACAAAACAAAATCAAATTTAATTTCTTTACACCACATTAATTTTTTATTATGTAATTTCTTATTTATTCTGCTAACTAATTTTGCCTCTTTATAAGATGAATATAATTCTTTTAAATTCGATACTACTTTTCCTACTCCAATTGATGCTTCATTAGCATGTTCATACATTTCAAAAAAATTAAGATACTCTTCAGATACCTTCTTTACATTAGTAATATTTTTTTGTTTTGAATTAGAATTTAATGAAATAACTAAAACTAAATGTTCTTCCCTTAATAATACAATCTCTATTAGATTTTTCATATTTTTTTTAGTTAAATTGTTTTTGATTTCTTTAAATAGCATTATATCTGAGCTTGCATCATAGTTAATAACAAGTACACATCTAGGCTTATTTATTTTTATATCAAACAATCTAGCCCTTTCTTCAATATAATTTTTTTCTTTTTCAAATAAATTCTCATCTAGTAATCTTTGATAAAAATTTTCTTCTGCCAATTTCTTTGAGTTTATTTCCTGAAACAATAAATCTCGTTCTAATGTTAGTTCAACCATCTCCTTGAGAACTTCCCCATATCCTTGTACTTCTTTAGGGCTCCCAGTTATTCCAACTACTCCTACAATTTGATTTTGAAATTCAATTGGTAAGTTTATACCGGGTTTTACGCCCTTAAAATTATATTTAGATATATTTTTTTCATCTACAACCTTTCTCTCTTTATCTTCCATTACTAATAGAGCAATTTCATGTAAAGTTCCAATTCTAGAATATTCACCACTCCCAATTATAATTCCCTCTTTATTCATAATATTTACATTCATATCTAGAACAGCCATTGACCTTAAAGCAATTTTCTCTGCCAATTCTTTAGATAAATCCATTATTTATCCTCCTAATTATAATTAAATAAGACCTGTTTGAATTTCCTTGTTGCTTCTGGAGCAATTTCCCACCATAACCAAAAGATCATATAGATACAATGATCATCCTGAAGGCCGAATAAAATTAATGGAGTTACTTCCAAACATCTGGGTAGTTATTTATGCTGTTTTTATTTTGATGGCTTAGCAGGAAAAGTTGAAAAAACTGCTCATAAGCTATTAATAACATAAATTTTTTCATATACATCTGCTTGAGCAAAATGTTGCTTGTTAAGAGCCTCAAATAAATATTTCGAATAAATCAATATAAGTCCTTTAAATTGACAATATATAAGAAAAGTATAACACAGCTGACAGTTAAAATGAAGATGAATAAAGATTGTTTTGTAACATCTCAGAAGTTACCCACACTAAAAGCGAAAAGGCCCTTTAAATTAAGAAGGCTTAAGATGATCCATACCGTAACTGGATAAGTATTGAATATTCATTTGAAGCATCTATATCAACTTCTGAGTGCAAAGAGGCCGAATAAATCCGTCATTATTCGATTATTAGAAAGGAATTCAGGCAATTAACGTAGAAGTGAGTTACATTAAGTACATTTCACCCAACAGCTTTATCTTTTAATCGAGGAGTAATACATATGCTATTTAAAAACAAAGAAATGACAATTAAAGAAGAGGTTTTCTATCTGGGCCTCTTTTTTTCGATTATAACCCTGCTGGTCTTTGGATTTCTCTTTTCCACCAGACTTTATAACATCAGTATTGAGAAGGCAGAGAACTCTCTGATGGAAACAAATTTCCAGCTGAAGCGATTTGCTGAGGGGTACTTCTCAGAAATAATGAATACGGTGGAGGCTCTGGCCAGAAATCATGATATCAGAAATGTAATGACCGGTGATCAAGAAAGCATTAACAGGGTCCTTGAAAGCTACCAGAACTTTTATCAGGCCAACGACAACATAGCCTATATCTATTCAGGTTACGAGCATGGACTCCTGGTAATCAATGACTATACCCCACCTGAGGGTTTTGATCCCACCAACAGGCCCTGGTACACTGCTGCCATGGAAACAAAACCGGACATATCCACCGGCCTTCCATACCAGGAGATCAATACCGGGGAATGGCTTGTCTCCCAATCCAAGGTGCTCTACGATGATCAAAATAAAGCAGCTGGAGTAATTGCTATTGATTGCAGTATTGACAGAATTATAGATTTAATGAATCGAAACCATAACTTTGATTCCCAGCACAGCTATGTCCTTGATCAGCAGGGTGAGATTATTATTCATCCCGAGGAGGATCTTTTAGGAGAGTCAATTCCAGCCATTAAAGAGAGCATTACTGACAATCAGGGAAAGATTAGCTACAGACTTAATGATGAAAATTTATGGGCCTACTACAACAGCCTTGAAACCACCGGCTGGACCATCGTCACTGCCGTCCATCGCCGGGAAATATTAAGACCGATATTCCTGCAGATTACAGTCTATGCTTTAATTATTATTCTT
>CAZXKH010000363.1:0-2702 GCA_964641385.1 uncultured Clostridia bacterium
AACTGTTGAAAGAGGCATCGGACTTATTGGAACTGAATGAAAATGTCGTTAAAATACTTAAAGAACCAAGAAGGGTACTTGAAGTATCGATTCCGGTTAAGATGGATGATGGAGGTTTTGAAGTCTTTAAAGGGTATCGATCCCAGCATAATAATGTCCTTGGTCCCTACAAGGGTGGTGTTCGCTTCCATCCCGATGTTGAACTGGACGAGGTTAAGGCCCTATCTGCATGGATGACTTATAAATGTGCTGTTGTTGGCATTCCCTATGGTGGAGCAAAGGGTGGGGTAAAGTGTAACCCCAAGGAATTATCTGAAATGGAAAAGGAAAGAGTAAGCCGTGTATTCGTTAGGACTATGGCTCCGGTTCTTGGCCCTGATAAGGACAGCCCTGCTCCCGATGTATACACCAATCCTCAGATTATGGCCTGGATGATGGATGAGTTTAGCAGTCTTAAGGATTCCAACCAGCCAGGTGTTATTACCGGTAAACCCATTGTGGTGGGAGGTTCAGAGGGGCGCTCTGATGCCACTGCCAGAGGTTGTGTTATTACCATCAGAGAGGCAGCCAAAAAGCTGGACTTGCCACTGAAAGATGCTACAGCTGTTGTCCAGGGCTTTGGTAATGCCGGTATTGCCGCTGCCACTCTCCTGGAGGAAGAGGGCTGTAAGGTTATTGCTGTAAATGATTCAACGGGTGCTGCTTACAACCCTGATGGTCTTGATTTGGATGCTATTCAGGAGTACAAACTGGAAAAGGGAACAGTCAAAGGGTTCCCGGGCAGTGAAGATTTATCCAACAGGGATCTGTTGTGCCTTGAATGTGATGTACTGGTACCTGCTGCCATGGAGAATGCAATTACCAGGGATATAGCTCCTGATATGAAGGCCACAATTATTGGTGAGGCGGCCAATGGTCCCACCACTCCTGAGGCCAGCAAGATACTATATCAGCAGGGAAGCCTTGTAATTCCTGATATTCTTGCCAATGCCGGTGGAGTTACTGTTTCCTACTTCGAGTGGGTTCAGAATAATATGGGTTACAGCTGGGCTGCTGATGAGATTAGAGAGAAGCTGGAAAAGGTCATGGTATCTGCCTTTGAACGGGTCTATGAGATGCATAATGAATATGAGGTAGAGATGCGTATTTCAGCTTACATGGTGGCCTTAGAGAGACTGAGCGAGGCTATTCTGGTGCGTGGCTGGTGCAACTGATTGATTAGAAGCTAATCAACCAAATATTAACAGGGGCAGGCATAATGGTTAACACCTGCCCCTGTTTCGCCGCAGCCGGGATAGTTTACTAAATCCCGGTTTTTTATTGCTTTAGTTCTCCGGTTATATTTTTCCTCCCACTGACATAGGTTTAATCGAGTCAGGGGGGAGAAGATCCATGTTTTTTAAGCCCATTGAGCCGGGTTATCATCGCCAGCTGATCTATTTTAGATTCTTTTATCTTTTTCTTTTTATCAGCTTTACCACTCATAACTACTTAAACCTCTACTTTCAGGAACTGGGTCTAAGTGGGGTTCAGATTGGAATTATACGTTCAGTCTCAGCTGCAGTAATGATTATTTCACAGCCCTGCTGGGGTTTTATCTGTGATTATACTGGAAAAAGACAGAGGGTCTTAAGTTTTTTGCTCTTGTCTTCAGGTATCTTTTTTCTGTTCTTTCTCTTTGGCAGTGGTTATTATTATTTTCTGATCCTGATCTTTATCTATGCCTTTTTTAAGAGCCCCATTGTTCCAGTGGCTGACAGCATAGTCCTTCAATCCTTAAGGGACAGGCCAGCAGAGTACAGCCGGATCAGGCTCTGGGGGGCGGCAGGCCTGACTTTTTCAGTCTTTTTGCTGGGTTTTTATCTGGAGAAGAGAGGACTGGCCAATCTATTTATTCTCTATGCCATCTTTACTGCTCTGGCTCTTTTTCTCTCCCTCTTTTTTTCAGCCCCCAGACGCAAGTTCTCTCCTTCTTTGAGTATCAATAAATGGTTTAATCTATTATTAAAGGGTCCCTTTCTATTTTTTTTGCTGGGAGTCTTCTCCCTGCAGACGGCTGCCTTTATCTTTGATGGATTCTTTGGCCTTTTTATCAGGGATACATATGGCAGTATCTTTTTCTTGGGTCTGGCTTTAACAGTAGGTGGTCTGAGTGAAATGGTTGTCTATCTCCTGCTGGGAAGGGAAAAGAACAGCTTCTCTCCTCCCCGGCTTTTGGTAATCAGTGCTCTTTTTTCCACCCTGCGCTGGTTTCTTTATCCCCTGGCTTACAGTCAGCTGCATATTCTGCTAATCCAGGTCCTCCATGGTTTAACCTTTGGTCTCTTTTATATTGCTGGTGTTGTATATACCGGCCTTTTACTGCCAGGGGATCTGGTGACTACCGGTCAGACTCTTTTCTGGGCCATAGCCTTTGGCATTAGTTCTATATCTGGTAGTCTTTTGGGTGGTTTTCTCTATGACCATTATGGTTATACTGTGATGTTTATTGTGGCCTCTTTTCTGGCTTTACTCAGTGCCGGGATATTTTTGCTCAGCAGGTTGTTAAGAAAAAAATGACAGCAAAAATATTGTCAGCTATGCATAGGAATTTATCCTTTGATGTAGAAGAGAAGTATAGGGCTTGCAAGCTTTTTGAAATTCGATAGTCAACTACCTCCAGCAAACTCTAGTGAGTTTGCAAGAGGCTTGCCTAAGGACAA
>CAZXKH010000364.1:0-2135 GCA_964641385.1 uncultured Clostridia bacterium
TGCGGCCGGAGGTGGGGGATGTCTCCTCCATGGATCTGGGTAAGGCCAGTGATTGTATTAACAAGGGAATGCTGGCTGCCAGAGCTTCCATGCCCCAGATCAAGGAGCTGCTAAAGAAGGAGTAGTTAGCCATTATTTGAAGGGAGGGAGCTGAGTTCAACCCCTGTCAGGGGTTAATAATCAGCATGGAATTGAAAAACCTGAGGTATCCTATTTTGGGTCTGTTGCTTTTATTGCTTTTATTTTATCTTCCCACCCCCTACCACCTGCTAAAACCGGGGCTGGCCCTTCCCCTGACTGAGACGATTTTGATTGAAGGGGAGAGCTACCGGCCACAGGGAGAGATCCTTTTGACTTCAGTGGCCAGTGAAAGGGCCACTCCCTTTGATATAATCAGTCAGCTCTTACTTCCACAGGAGGGAGTTGAGCTGGTTCATCTTGGTCGTCAGCTGCCGCCAGGAGTGGAGATGGAAGAATACCTGCAACTGATGCAGGAGCTGATGGAGGAGAGTAAGATGAAGGCCAAGGTGGTGGCTCTCAGCCGGGTGGGAGAAGAGGCAGAGATATCCGGTGGTGGTGCTGAGGTGGTGGAGATCATGGATCAGAGCAGGGCACAGGGTTTGCTCCATACCGGGGATGTTATTACTGCTGCCGATGGGCGCACCCTTCAGCTGGCCACAGAGCTTGTACAGCTGGTGGAGGATAGAGAGATCGGTGAAGCCGTTAACCTGCAGGTTCTGGATAATGAGGGCCAGGCACGGGAGGTGGAGGTGAAGACCAGGGAGTTTGGTGACCGTCCCGGTAAGGCCTCTATCGGTATCCTGATTCGTTCATACCAGCTGGAATATGATTTTTCGCGTCAGATTGAAATCAGGACCCAGCGCATAGTGGGGCCCTCTGCCGGTCTGATGTTTACCCTGGAGATTATCAATCAACTGACTCCCGAGGATCTGACAGGGGGTCGAAGGTTAGCCGGGACCGGTACCATAGACCTGGAGGGTGAGGTTGGCCCCATCGATGGTGTTCAGCAAAAGATACTTGCCGCTCACCGGGAGCGGGCAGAGTTCTTTATCCTGCCTTATAAGAACCTGGAGCAGGTTGAAGGATGGGACTCTCCCCTGGAGCTGATCCCGGTAAAAAATATCCAGCAGCTGCTGGAGTTACTGGAGAATGACAGGCTTTCTCAAAAAGTCTTCTCCCCCCAGCCTGTCTTCAGCCTGCCGGTAGGCCAGGCGGTATAGGTCAGTGGCCCTGAGATCCAGCTCAAGCATCCTGGCTCCAGGCCCACTGGAGTACCGATAATAATCTGCTACCCTGGTGATCAGCGGCAGGGTGGCTCTTTTTTTAATTATATTTAGCAGTCTTCTGCCGGTGGAATTAAAGCCCAGAAGACGCAGGTAACAGGGCCCCCCTGCTCTGTCGAAATAAGCAGCATCTACACTCTTATAGTCAAGGAGCAGGTGAATCAGGATCCGCTGCAGCCTGGTCCAGGTGTAGCGTTTAGTTTTCACTGCAGTCAAGAGCTGATTAAGTGTTGTGGCTTCTCTGGCCTTTTGCTGGAGTCTGTTTTCCAGGCCCTCTCCCACTCCCAGGATGGTGGCCAGCTCTTCTCTGGACAGCCGTCTAAGGAGCACCAGGAGGCTTTGAGAGAAGGATTTCAGCTGGACTGGTTCTCTTTTATCAAGCTCCATTTTAAGCAGGGAAAGGCTCTCTTTGGGTAGAGATGCTATCAGGTGCCGGTCATCTATCCCTTCTTCCAGCAGGGTCTTTCTGATGGCAGTGGCACTGGCTATCCTGCCCTCTATTCTTTGATCATGGTACCCACTGTCTTTCCTGGCTATAGTTAGGGCCTTCAGGGGGCATTTTAATTTATAGATGGCCTTCAGGTATTCAATCCCCAGGATGTTGTTGGGGTTATTAAGAGCTTCCTCCAGCTCCATCCTATCTTCCCTGTTGATTAATAGCTCCCTTAAAGCCAGATTGCGGGCCTCTGGAAAGGAGAGGCCTTTTTTTAGCAGGGAGAGTAGAAGTCTCTGGTATTCAGGGGGTTCTGTTGCTAGCAGGCTGGCTATTGGCCTTAATGGTTTAAGAGAGCCGCTCTCACTGCCAAAGGAGATAGTATCTACCACACCGGT
>CAZXKH010000364.1:2145-2697 GCA_964641385.1 uncultured Clostridia bacterium
CTTAACTGCCCCCTGGGCAAAGCTCTCTGCACTGCGGGTGGAGTAGGCAAAGGGCAGCTCAAGGACCAGGTCTACCCCTGATTCCAGGGCCATCCTGCTCCGGACCCATTTGTTGATCAGGGCCGGCTCTCCCCGCTGAAGGAAGTTGCCGCTCATGACACAGACTACAGCCTCAGCCGATGTCTTTTTCTTGCTCTCCCTCAGATGGTACAGATGCCCATTATGGAAGGGGTTGTACTCTGCCACTACACCCAGGACTTTCATTTGAATACCTCCTTAAATCCAATTAATTGGTTTGCTAAAGCTCCTGCTGGCTGTTATCCAGCCAGGAGGGGTGTGCTGGAAAAGAAAAGGGTGGTGATTATACTTCTTGTCTCAGCTATTTTTAATTTGATTAATCTGGGTCTAATCTCTTCCCTCAGGCTCCTATTTAGTATATAATAATATCCATTATTCTACAAACTCAATTATTATCTACAGCTGGGGTGAGAACTCTAAGCTTCTCTTTAGATGCACTAGGAAGGGGGCTGATATCTTCAAGATAACGGTTAA
>CAZXKH010000365.1:0-2693 GCA_964641385.1 uncultured Clostridia bacterium
GATCAAGTGCTAATTGTACTATTTAAAAAACCATTATCCTGGCATTTATTCTGTTAACTGACAAAGTGCCGGCTTACCCCCCCTTTCTATAGATGGCTCTACATCTTATTCTATCTTTCTTATTTGATTTAAAATATTGTGCAGCATATCAGAGAATTATGAGCATTAATAGGGCTTAAGAAGACCAAACTAAGTTCTACTTTATGAGAGTTTGATCTTTTTACCCCTTTTAGCAGATTCATTAACTGCCAGCATTACCTCCGTGGTATGACGACATTCCTCCAGGGTAACAATATGGGGCTGATCATAGAGCACACAATCAACAAAATGACAGACAGCCTCTTTTAAATAACCATACATCCTGCCATTGATATAACCCATTGAGGTGGCAGGAAATGGATAACCACGAACATTATCCACAGCACCGGCATAAGGAGACATCAGGGGATCACTGTAAACCTCTACTCCACCATTGGTATGATCAACTTCAATTACTCCTTTGGTGCCCACCAGACGCAGATACTGCTCCACATAGGCCTTGGCTGATTCAGGAAGACACCATCCAGCCTCAAGTACTATGATGGCATCATTATCCAGGGTTAGAAAGGAAAGCAGACAATCACTGGTATCTATTCCCTCTGAGACCAGTTGTTTTCTCAGTGCCCTGCTCTCCACTTCCACCACCCTTCTTCCCAAAACCCATAACAGGGCATCGATAATGTGGATCCCAATAAAAAAGAGCGGTGAACTCTTTCCAGACCAGGAAAGCATCTCCCTGGGCACCTGTATGGCATCATGGAAGCGTGCTTCACCCAGCAGTGGTTCCCCCAGGTGCTTTTCTTCAACTGCCTGACGTGCCTTGGCATACTTGGGAGACCAGCGCATCATATAATTCACAGCAAATTTACCACCACTACTCTCCACCCTGTCCAAAATAGCATCAAGATCGGACTGATTCGTGGTTAGCGGCTTTTCCACCAGAACTGCCAGACCGGCATCCAAAGAGGCCTCTACAATCTCCCGATGTAAAAAATCTGGAGTTGCCACCGAGACCGCATCTAAATTAGCCTCTTTCAGCATCTGGCGGTAATCTGTATATACCTCCTGGGACCCGGTTTCTGCTGCAACCTGTTCTGCTCTTTTTTTATTCTGATCACAGACCGCCTGTAAATGAGATAAGGGATAAGCAGAATAAGCACGGGCATGGTTTACACCCCAGGTTCCCACACCAATAACCCCTGTTCTAAGTTGTTTCATCAACATTCACCCCTTCTCTTCTATTAACTGCTATCTCTGGACATCTCCCGGTCCTGCAGCTGACGCCATAGAATTTTACCCGATCCACTCTTTGGTAGTGAATCAACAAATTCAATAAAACGCGGATACTTATAAGCTGACATCATCTCTTTACTCCAGGCAATAAGCTCCTCAGCTTGAACCCTATTGCGGTATTCTTGCTTTAAAACTACATAAGCTTTTACTGTCTCAACTCTTCTCTGATCAGGGCAGGCAACAACACAGAGTTCTGAAATTGCAGGATGCTGATAAAGAACATTCTCTACTTCTGTAGGCCAGACCTTATATCCAGCTGCATTGATCATTCGTTTTAAGCGATCCATGATAAAAAAGTACCCTTCTTCATCATATCGAACCAGATCTCCAGTTCTAAAATATTTTTCCCCATTGATTTCGATAAAGGCCTTTTCAGTCTCCTCAGGCTTATTCCAGTAACCCTGAAAGAGCTGGGGACCCCTTAATATCAATTCTCCCTCTTCTCCAGGACCCAGCAGCTGATTGCTTTCAATATCCAGCACCATACATTCAAGATCAGCCACAGGAACACCCAGACATTGAAGCTTGGGACGATCTGGAGGATTAAAGTGAGTTTGAGCCATGGTCTCTGTCAGGCCATAACCCTCAATGTACTTAAGCCCGGTCAGCTCATTTAGTCCCTTACCTACTGCCTCTGGTAATGGTGCCCCTCCACCACCAATCACCTGTAGAGAACTGAGATCATACTCTTTAAGATCAGAGAAGGATAAAAAGTCTATTACCATGGTGCTAATGTTGATCCAGTTATTACAGCGATATTTCTCTATTAACCTGGCCGCAAGCTCACAGTCCCAGCGGCTCATAATTACCATTGTCCCACCAACAAAAAGGGGAATATGCATGGAATGAACCATTCCTGTAACATGGAAAAATGGCAAACAAGAAAGATGTTTGCTGCCTGGAGCCACAGACAACCAGCAGGTTCCCCCCACAACATTAGAGACTACAGAGTGTTGAGTATGCATACAGCCCTTGGGAAGCCCAGTAGAACCAGATGTATAGGGCAAGACAGCCAGCCGTGAAGGATCCCTGTTTAGTGGTGGTAGACTCTCTGTTGCTCTTAGCAGTTCACTCCATTCCAAATCTGATTCCTGAAGGCTTTGATGAGAGGAAGAAGAGATAAACTCAGGTACTCCCTCTGCCTGCAGGTTAAGATAATCGCTGTAATTAACTCCTACTACCCTTGCCTCAGTCTTTGTCTTATGGACCTTGGAGATTAGCTCCCTTCCAGCAATAATTATCTCTGGTTGACTGTCTGCTAAAATATAAGCAAGTTCATTCTCCTTTAACATGGGATTAATAGGGACAACTATGGCATTGGCCCGTAATATTGCATAGTAGGCTATAACAAACTGAGGACA
>CAZXKH010000366.1:0-2691 GCA_964641385.1 uncultured Clostridia bacterium
TATTAACATATATAGCTGTGAAGGGAGGCCATTAGATGAAAAGATGTATTCCATTAATACTTATAATAGCACTATTAATACTAATTCCAGCTCAGCAGGGTTATGCAAATCTCTCAGGAGATGTTACTATAAGCTTTGGAAATGATGATGTCTCCGGGAATAAAAGCCAGTCTATACTTGATGAGGGTTTCAAGTATACAACTGACTTAAACTTAAACCTGAGAGGAGATATTGGAACTGACTGGAACTACCGGGGAGATATAGAACTACGTAAATCCAGTGATCTTCTCCTTGAGGAAGATGATGATATTAAGTTGAAAAAAATTACCCTGCAGCTCTCAGGTAGTGATGGCCGTCTGAGATTGGGAGATCTCTTTACCAACTATGGTAGATACTTTATTAACCAGCGCTACCGGGGTCTAGAGTTAACCTATGCCCGGGATGAGGGGGAGCTGTCATTTTTGCTGGGCGAGAACCAGCCAGCAGAGGAAGGGGAACAGTATGCCCGTTATTCTACCGGGGCAAGGCTGGATATTGCCTTGCCTGCAGATATAGTACTTGACCAGCTATCACTGGTGGCCGCCTACGTGATGGATGATGAAGCATCAGTCTCTGATGCTGGTGGCAAAATTCCTCTGGAGAATGTAGTTTATGGGACAGAGTTCAACTTTAATCCACTGGTTAACCTCAATCTTGGCGGAGAGATCTCTTTAAGCAACACCATGTCAGATCAGCTAAGTGATTCTCTGCATGGTACTGCCATTAACCTGACATCAGACTACCAGATGGCAGGCCTTACTGTTATGGGTGGGCTGGAGAGGGTATCACCTGATTACAGAACCCTTGGGGGTAGTGCCAGCTCTGATCGTCAGGAATTGAGCCTTAGAGCCAGAAGCCGTCTTGCACGATCTTTAATCCTTGATCTGCGGTACAGATATCTATTTAATGATCTGGAGGGTCAGCTGGTCCGCAGGACTTATATCAGCAGCCCACAGCTGATAACTGTCTATACCCCTGAGGCTTATCGGGGAATGAGAATTATCAATAGGATTACTTATCGTGATCGTCATACCTCGGATGATAGTTTAAGTGATGATATGCTGACTATTGGACTCGCCTGGAATTACAGGATCAACAATAATGTATTGAGCCTGAATGTTGAAAAAAGAGATTATGATGATCATTTTGATGATACCAGGGATACGGATGGGTGGAGATACGGTATTGGTTTTAGAAGTAGATACCTGCTGGGCGAGGTTGACTTTAGACCCAGAGTTGAGCTGGGCTATAGAACAGAAGAGGGTTCATCTTCATTAACTTCACCCTCTATACTGGCAGCCGGTCAGCTAAGACCAACTGATAATATCAACCTTGATTTGAGCATTTCCATGGAGTCCAGAGAGATTGATTCAGATTTTGATCGGGAAAGAATTGATGTCAGGTTTGGTTCTCAGTATTTATTTGATGACTGGGGTGCTCAGAGGATTTCCCTTGAACTCAGGTATACTGACCATGCCTTCAGTGATGATAGCAAGGATTATTCAGAACAGCGAGCAATTTTATCCTATATTCATTCTTTTTAAGCTGTGGTCAGAGATAAGAAGGGGCAATAAAAGATGAAGAATAAGGAGCGGCCATTCTTTATACTTTACAGCATCGTTTCTTTGGCTATTTTATTAGCTGAATAAAGCTGGTCATTTAGATCAGGTGGTGGTTGTTGAGATAAACCAGGAATCCTTGCGGGAGCTGGTCATGACTCAGGAGCTACCATGATTATTTGATCGATGCTTTATATGAGGCCGGAGCAGAGGTTGTGGTCTTTGATGTTTTCTTCGATCTCTCTTCCTGGGAGGATGAGGATCAGGCCCTGGCTGAGGCCATAAAAAGGGCAGGCAATGTAGTGCTTGGTTTTTAATATGATCTGCGTCTTTTTCCTCTTCTTCTGGGATCAGAGATTGTCTTAGAGGGACGTAATGAGCCTATTCCTGATTTTAAAGAAAATGCTCTTTCTATGGGGTTTTTTAATCTATTGCCGGATCGGGATGGTGTTATTCGTAAGACCAAATTGATGGAGGGGGAGGAGGATCTTCCCCTTGCGCTGGAGGCAGTAAAAGTCTATACAGAGAGAATCGGGGGTCAGGTTACCAGAATAGAAGATGAGCAGCTCATTGACTACAACATGCCTATCAGAAACTATAATGCCATTTCCTATCATCAGGTTGTTATGGGAGAATATCCAGATGGATTTCTGGATGGGAAGCTGGTATTTGTAGGGGCCACTGATCCTGTTCTGAGAGATAATTTTTCGACCCCCCTTGATATGTGGCAGGGTTACTGGCCCGGGGTTTTTATTCACACACAGATTGCAATTAATCAGCTAGAATCCTCCTTTCTTAGCACTGGCAGCAATATCTTTAATATATTTTTGCTTTTGATAGTCAGTCTTTCATCCTCTTTTATCTTCAGCAATAACCCTCCTGTCAGGGGAGTTAAGTTTTTTGTTCTTCTCTCTTTACTGAGTATCCTGTCTATCTTTGCAATTTTTGTCTGGGGAGGTTTTTATATTCCCCTGGTGCCCTTCCTGATGATTCTTCTCTTCAACTATATCTTCAGCAGTCTGGCCTGGTACCTTCTGGTTGAGAAACAGAGAAAGGCAGCCAGGGATCACTTCTCTCAATATGTACCCCCACA
>CAZXKH010000367.1:0-2673 GCA_964641385.1 uncultured Clostridia bacterium
TAGGTTTATCTGACTTAACCACTTAATTCCACGATCAATACCCGTGGCAGTTGAAATAACAGCGGCCGCCGTTACAACAATAACAATGGTAACCCATAATGCAGGAGAATTTGTGAAACCAAACAGTGTCTCCAAACCACCACCGATCTGCATGGCGCCAAGACCAAGAGAAGTTGCCAGACCAAATAGGGTAGCAAAGACACCAATAATATTAACCAGATGTCCCCAGCCACCATAAATTCCCTCTGGTCCCAGTATGGGTTCCAGGGTAGAACTCAGCAGCATGGGTAAGCCCTTCCGGTATGAGAAGTATGCCAGTGCACCTGCCACTACAGCATAAATTGCCCAGGGATGAAAACCCCAGTGGAAAAAGGAATAAGCCATAGATGTATGAATAGCGGCCTCAGAATAGGCCTCTCCAAAGGGTGGCCACATATAATGCCAGATTGGTTCTGAAACACCCCAGAAGAGTAGTCCAATTCCCATACCACAGCTGAAGAGCATTCCAAACCAGGCATAATTGGAATATTCAGGATCTTCATCAGGTCTACCAAGTCTTATTTCACCTAAGGGACTGAGCAGTAAGAATATTATTAGAAAGAGAAATAATGATGCACAAATAATGAAAGACCAACCAAGGTTGGCTACCATAAAGTTAAAGACCTGGTCCATAACTTCTCCCATACTATCGGGTGCTACTATTCCAATAATCACAAATAGACCTGTTATAATAAGAGAAATTATAAAGGTAGGCCTTCGGTAAAAAACAACATCTTTTTGCATTTTTACCCTCCTTACTTTGTTATAAAGACTTGCACCTAACTATAAACATTAATTATCATTGCTTATCCCGATACCACCTCCCACTGAAAAAAAACAAATTATTCTACCCTTTCTTAACTTATTATCCAAAGAGGATAGATATTCTACCCTCTTACATCCTTAAATCTCTTAAATAAGACTGCATATGTTGCCCCTACCGTAACTATCGATACATAATTAAGAAATTTCAAAATAATATCTGTTAACTCTTTACTTTATTTGTATTTTAGTATAACAAATAATTAAACCAACTTCAAATCCTATTTAGTTATGATAGTAGTACAGACAGGAATACATTGGACTTATTTTTGTTAGTCCTCCTGCCTGAATGCTGTAATATTTGTTAATTATCATATAGCTGAACTTCTTCGAGAAAACCATGATCCAGAATGAAATGTTCTTCTTAATTTTTATGTTTTTTGTATCAGATAAATATTGAGTATTATTTAGTTTTATCTCACTTATTATATATAAGCAAAACCCATACCAAAAACTATATATTTCCAGTCAATTGCCTAACACAGGAGGTCATTATTGTTATTAATGAACATATTATTATCATTGAAGCACAAAACTATTTTTTTACAAAACAACTACAATACACTTGATAGCTGGATATTGTATTGACTCATACTTAACCTGAGATGGATAGCAGCTGGAAAAATCTATACATCCTTCTATGCAGAAATTATTTTGAAAAATAGCTGCCTTGATGATAATAAGAGCAAGTTATTAGTTCACCAATCCCTGGTCTTAAAAAGATTATTCTCATAATGAGATGATTGCAATAGCCTTAATCAGAACAAACTTTATTATTATAAGTACAATACCGGTTATTCTCTTTATGAGAATTTTTCTCATTATGAGATGGGGTTATTCAGTTACTCCTTGCACCAGTTAGTCAATATGAGGAAAAACAATAAGGATACTCTGTCAAAAAAAGCACCCTTATTGTATAGATTGCAACTTATTTCAGATCTTTATAAAAACCCGTTCTTTCCAGGGGTTTTGGTGATAATTCGGGCTGTTTTAGCATTTGTTCTCTTAAATAATCGGCCCTTTTGCATAACTCAATTATATCTTCCCCATATAACTCAAAACGGGCCAACCAGACTCCAGTGGTTCTTGTCTGACGGATTTCTGTTCCCTTGGGAGCAAATACTTCTACCTCTGTGTCCTCTATGCTTTCTATAAAATCATAATCCAGGAATTCTTCAGCCATGCCCTCACCATAGGTAATTACATGGAACTGAGCTCCAACCCTATCTGTTTCAATTGCCTTAGGGGATTCCTCATAACATTGCTCTGCCTCCTCACAGCACAGGTGGAGCATTGCCTTAGAAAGTGATTTATGGAAAGTATTGTAATAAAGATCATACCAGACAGAGGCTGCCCTGCCATTGACCTCTGTTGCAGTAATCCAGTCATCCACACGCCAAATTTCTACATTCCAAAAGCCAGCATCAATGCCGTGATCTTTTACCGATTGTTTAGCATATTCTTTCATTTCATTCTTTAAATCCTCAGGTATGGTAGAAGGGGTTGTATATAGATCAATTGACGCCTTCTCATTAGGATAATAAATATGGTCGGAGACAGCCCAGATATGTATTTCACCCTCAGGGTCAACCCAGCCTTCTACACAGTGCTGATCAAAGTCCTCTATCAGTTCTTCAACTACAATAATGTTCTCCGTGGCCAGTGGATACTTATCCAGATCAACATACTCCTCAAAGAAATCCGTATAGAGTTTCATTAGAGGTGGCAGCTCTTCTCTTAATTTTGACACCGCCTCTTCCAGTTCAGCCTCATTGTCTATCCGGTATTGATAAAGGGTCATGGTTAAAGATG
>CAZXKH010000368.1:0-2670 GCA_964641385.1 uncultured Clostridia bacterium
AGTTCTTAAAAAAGAAGAGGATGAAGAAGCCCAGGAGAGGCTTGATGAGCTGGAGAAAAAAATCTCTGAACTGAAGGAAAAAAGGGATCCCTATCTGGCCCGGTGGCAGCAGGAAAAGAGGTTGTTACAGAAGAGACAGGACCTGAAGGAAGAAATAGAGAGAGTAAAGTATGAGGCCGAGAATGCTGAAAGAGAAGCAGACTATGAAAGGGTAGCCCGGTTAAAGTATGGTGAACTGAGTGAACTGGAAAGAGAGCTTGAAAAGACCATAGAAAGGATCAGTCAGCTGGAAGAACACCATACCATCTTAAAGGAAGAAGTAACTGAGGAGGATATTGCAGAAATAGTCTCCTCCTGGACTGACATCCCTTTACAACAGCTAATGGAGGGAGAAAGAGAAAAGCTGATAAGGATGGAAGAGGAACTCTCCAAAAGAGTAGTGGGGCAAAGTAAAGCCCTGGAAGCAGTTAGCAATGCCATTCGCCGTTCAAGAACTGGGCTTCAGGATGAAGAGCGACCACTTGGTTCCTTTATCTTTCTGGGGCCAACTGGAGTGGGTAAGACTGAGCTGGCTAAAACACTGGCTGCCCATCTCTTTGATGAAGAAAAGGCCATGATTAGGTTTGATATGTCAGAATACATGGAACGACATGCAGTGGCCAAGCTAATCGGATCTCCTCCAGGTTACGTGGGCTTTGAAGAGGGTGGACAGCTAACAGAAAAGATCAGACGCCAGCCCTATTCGGTAATACTCTTAGATGAGATTGAAAAGGCCCATGCCGACGTATTCAACATCCTGCTACAAATCCTGGATGACGGCATACTAACTGACAGCCAGGGAAATGAGGTTGATTTTCGCAATACTGTGATTATCATGACCTCCAACCTTGGATCGGAGTTCATCCAGGATATAGAGGACAGAGAGGAGATGGAAAGTAAAGTGTCCCAGGCCCTAAAAGCAAATTTCCGGCCTGAGTTCATTAACAGAATAGATGAGAGAATAATCTTCCATTCCCTGAGCAGGGATGATCTCTTGCAGATTGTTGAGATCAAGCTGGAGGATTTGAAAAATAAACTGGCAGCCAAAAACATTAATCTAGGGATCAGCCAGGAGGCAAAAAAGAAGCTGATGGAGATAGGATATGACCCCAATTATGGTGCCCGTCCCTTGAACAGGGCCATACAGAAGTACATTAAGGATCCACTGGCCATGAAGCTACTGGAAGCTGAAACAGAGGAGATTAATAGCATAGAGATCAAGCATCATGAAAATGGATTTAACATTAATTTGAAGTAAGAATCGACAGGAGGGGTAGTGAATAACACTACCCCTCTCTCCTTTTTTATTAAGAACTACCCTTAATTTTCTCTTTTTTTAACTCATTCCAGCAGGAAGTTAACATACAAACTTTGTCTGCTGGTGGATGGATTGCCAGTTATTATTGTAAGTAGTGGTCTTGATGACAGGCAGTCTCAACATCTGTTGTCCTTCGCCAGTCTTATCCCGGGCTTGTTTTGTTGTGCAGACACCACTGTTTCTTCCTCTCAGAAGTATCAAAGTATATCCACAGAGCAACAAACCAGGGCATCAACCGAAGATTTAATAACTGAGATAAGGTAGTGCTCATAGCACTCAGACCAGTCAACTAAAGCTTGCACCTGTCTTTTATTACCTGCCTCCGACGTTAGTCAGGGGTAGTTGACCAGTACTTATTATAGCCGGTTAATCAATATATAGATAATTACGAAGGTTTCTGGAACGCCTTGGATGCCTGAGACGAGCAATGGCCTTCTGCTCAATTTGAAGTGATCTTCGTCGATTGACATTAAAGAGCTTCCCAACCTCCTCCAGTGTTCTCTCAATCCCATCAAAACCAAAGCGAAATTTAATTAATCTCATTTCTCTTTCATTAATGTCTTGTAGAGCCCATTCAAGATCCTCTGCCATATGAATCTTAATAACTTCAGTCAGTGGATCCTGAGCCTCTGGATCCTCTACTATATCCATTAGATAAAGGTCATCATACTTTTTTGCAGTTTGAAAGAGTGATAGAGTTCTCATCTGAAGGTTTTCCAGTATATAGAATTTATCCAGTGTCATGACCATTGTTTCTGCAATCTCTGCTCTGGTAGGTTCTCGAAGTAACTTCTGCTTTAAATACTCCCTTTCCCTTCTCATCTTATAATATTTGTCAACCATATAAACAGGAATTCTAATAGTTCGTCCATAATTAGATAATGCCCTGGTAATGCGCAACCTGATATGATGATAGGCGAATGTGCTGAACTTATTATCTGAAGCATAATCATATTCATCAACTGCCCGCATTAAACCAATATTCCCCTCCTGAATCAGATCAGAATAAGAGAGTTTGGTTAAACCTCGATACTTTTTCGCAATATATACTACCAGGCGAAGATTGGAGATAATAAATATTTCCCTGGCCTCTTCGTCCCCTGATTGAATTTTTTTGGCCAGTTCAATCTCTTCCTCCCGAGACAGCAATGGTATCGCATTAATCTCTGCTAGATAGATTTTCAAAACATTATCAATTTTTTCATTATCTTCTTCGGAAAGCTGATCACGAACGCAAACTAGTTCATCCCATTCTTCTGTCTGCTCCTCATCCTTTTCCATGCCAGGGAAAGTTAATTGATAACCTTCAGAGC
>CAZXKH010000369.1:0-2667 GCA_964641385.1 uncultured Clostridia bacterium
TATTTATGGGGAGGCCCATGCGGTTGATGCCCCAGCAGATTGTGGCCGGGATCGAAAGCTTTCAAATGCTGTCCATACCCTTTTTTATCCTTGCAGCTCAGATCATGAACTCAGGGACCATAACAGAAAGGCTCTTTCACTTTGCAGAAGAGGTTGTGGGCTGGCTCAGGGGTGGACTGGCCTATGTAAATGTGCTGGCAAGTATGATCTTTGCTGGCATATCAGGGGCGGCTGTTGCTGATGCCTCCGGTCTGGGATTAATTGAAATCAAGGCTATGAAGGATCACGGTTACAAAGAGACCTTTGCTGTGGCTGTTACTGCTGCCTCTTCCATGGTGGGACCAATTATTCCACCCAGTATCATGCTGATTATTTACGGACATATTGCCAACCTTTCCATTGGTGCACTCTTTTTGGCCGGTATCCTGCCCGGTATTCTGGCCGGAGTATGTATGATGTTATATATCGCTTATTGTGTTTCAAGGGGTAAGGTTCTGGACAAACCGGCCAAAAAGTTTTCTTTAATTAGATTGCTTCGCAGCTTTGTTTCTAACTTTTTTGTGCTTCTTCTTCCTCCATTTTTGCTATGGGCAATTTTAAGCGGGAATGTCACTCCTACTGAAGCAGGGGCACTGGCTTCCTTTTATGCCCTGGTACTGAGTTTCTTTTATGAAGGCCGGAAGATGTTCGGCAGGCTACCCGCCATCATTCTGGATACCATGCGGAATACAGCTCAGATACTCTTTATCCTGGGTGCCACACAGATACTGGTCTGGATTATGACCAGGGCTCAGACATCCCTGCTTGTTTCTGAGTACTTCTTTTCTATTACCGACAATAAAATTCTCTTACTGATGCTGATCAACGTTTTCCTCTTAGTAATTGGTGCTGTTATGAATACACTGCCTGCCATGCTGGTTATCATTCCCCTTCTTAGTCCCATCGGTATGAGGATTGGACTTGACCCCATTCATCTGGGTTTGATAGTAGTCTTTAACTTAATGGTGGGCATGATTACACCACCCTTCGGGATGGGTCTCTTTATTATGGCTTCAATTACCGGGATGCCAATTAAAAAGGTTATTAAGGCCTGTGCACCCTTTTTGATTCCATTAATTATTGCTCTGATGATTATCACCTATGTGCCTGAAGTATCAACATTGATACCAAGACTCTTTATGTAGAAGGATAGTTTTTAACAGGGCTAGTTAGCAAGATTTGTTGAAAAAAAACAAGACCACAAAATATGCTGATAAATAGTTGCTACTTTATTATAGTCTGTAACATGAAAGATATTTAAAACAAAGGGGGATTTTAATAATGCCTCAGGTAAGAGAAGCAGAAAGGCTTAAGGACATTGCTTTTTCCGGGATTAGGAAGGTCTTTGAGAAGATTGGAGAGCTGGAGAGTAAGGGTCAGTCAGTGATCAACCTCTGTATTGGTCGTCCTGATTTTGATACACCATCTCACATTAAGGAGGGTGCTATCAGAGCTCTAAGGGAAGGTCAGGTTCACTACACATCTAATTCAGGGTTACTGGAATTGAGAGAGGCCATTGCCTCCAGGCTGTCAGCAGACTTTGGTATTGAGCCTGATCCGGGCAGTGAGATTATGGTTACTGCCGGTACCACTGAGGCAGTATTTTTGGGTATGACCGCCTACCTGAATCCTGGTGATGAGGTAATAGTGCCCACACCTGCCTGGCCTGTTTATGAAGCCTGTGCCAGGCTGGCTGGTGCCAGGCCAGTACCTGTTATCCTTAAGGAGTCCAATTCCTTTAGTTTATCGGTGGAGGACATTGAGGAGCAAATAACCTCCAAAACTAAGATGATAGTGATCAACACCCCTCAGAATCCTACTGGTTGTGTAACTGAGGCTGAAACACTGGAAGCAGTAATTGAGCTGGCAGCTGAGAAGGGGATCCTTATTCTTTCTGATGAGATATATTCCAGGCTGGTGTATGGTGATACAACTACCTATACAGCTGCCCTGGATAAGGGCTGGGAGAACACGATTACCGTTGATGGTTTATCCAAGTCCTATTCTATGACTGGCTGGCGTCTGGGTTTTGTGATGGCCCCTGAGGAATTGATTGGTCCCATGCTGAAGATTCATCAGAATACTGCTGTCTGTGCTACATCCTTTGCTCAGTATGGTGGTATAGAGGCTTTAACCTCTGATCAGGGTTGTGTGACCGAGATGCGGGATGAGTTTGACAGTCGTCGTAAGCTTTTGATTGAGGGATTGAACTCCTTGCCGGGAGTGGAGTGTGTTCCTCCCCTGGGAGCCTTTTATGCCTTTCCCAGCATTAAGGGTTTGAAGATGAGTTCTGAGGAGGCCAGTGATCTCTTTCTTGAGCTGGGCGTGGGGGTTGTGCCCGGAACTGCCTTTGGTCCCGGGGGAGAGGGTTATCTCAGGGTGGCCTATTCCAATTCCTATCAGAACATTGAAAGGGCAATAGCTTTGCTTAAAGAGGGCTTGAGTAAGCGAGTCTAGCTGACTGAGAGTTGAGGTTGATCTGTCGTCAATTCTTTTTCTGGTACGGGTTGTTTCGTTACAAATCGACAAAAGGTGACTGCACTGCTGAAAATATTATAAATAATGCTATATAAAGCAAATTAACCTCTATGCATTTCATTAAACAAAAATAAATATAGTATACATTGG
>CAZXKH010000370.1:0-2659 GCA_964641385.1 uncultured Clostridia bacterium
ACCATCATCACCGAAACATGCAGGGAGATAACTGAAGGGGGATCGATGTACATAATATACTGAGCATAGAAGGTGCCACATACGGCCACGAAAAAGGCACTAATTCCCATGGCCACCATCTTATATTTCTTGGTATCAATACCAAGGCTCTTTGAGGCCCGATGGCTGGAACGAATGGCCCGCCAGTAAAAGCCAATCCTTGATCTTGATAGAAGATAGACAGTTACCACTGTAATGATCATCAGTATCAGGGCTACATAATAGTAGGGCAGTTTGGTATAGTAAAAGAGAAAATGCCTAAAGCCCTCAGGTAATACAGGAAGATCAAGACCAATGGGCCCATCAACATAATCCCAAACAGCAAAGAGCCTCTCCATCACCTCCAGCAGGGCATAGGTGGCAATGGCAAAATAATGTCCTCTTAGACGAAAGGTTGGGTAGGCAACTATTAAACCCAGAGCCGTTGCCAGAAGGGCACCCACCAGCACCCCAATCCAGGGAGTGAGCAAAAAATCACGCAGCAGAACCGAAGAGGCATAGGCCCCAACACCAAAGTAAACTGCATGACCAAAGGATACCTGTCCTGTATATCCTCCCAGTACATTCCAGGCACTGGCCATGGTAGCATAGAGAAAGACCATGATCATTACGTGGTGAAAAAAAGTATTGTTATAGAGCAGTGGCAGGACAACCAGAATAAAGATTACAACTAATATAGCACAGATAGTAGTAGACTTTTTCATTTTATCACCACCCAAAAAGGCCCTGTGGCCTGAAATAGATTACAACCAGATAAAGACCAAAGACCACCACATATTTATAGATGGGTCCAATATAAAAACCACCAAGTCCCTCAACCACTCCCAGAAGAATTCCAGCCCAGAAGGCACCAATTATATTCCCAAAACCTCCAAGGGCCACGATAATAAAGGAAAGCAGGCCAAAGAGCAGTCCAACCTCGGGGAAAACATAATAAAAATTAACAAGAAAGACTCCGGCCAGACCGGCACTGGCTGCACCCAGGCCAAAGGTAATGGCATTAATGCGGTGAATATCGATTCCCACCAGCTGAGCTGCCTCCCGGTCCAGAGAGGCGGCCCGAATGGCCTTACCGGTTCTGGTATAGGTAATAAAATAATAGAGCAGCATGGTGGCAGCTATACAGCCCAGTGAAGCCACCAGCTGCGGTACTCCAATGGCAACATTCCCGATGATTATCCTTCTCCCCTGCAGGAAGCTGTCCCTGACCATTCTGTAGTTGGGACCCCAGAAAAAGAGGGCCAGGTTGCGTAGAAAAAGAGCCAGCCCAAAGGTAATCAGGAGGGCTGAAAGGGGAGGTGCATCCAGCACCGGTTTAATAACCCATTTATAGACTATAAGCCCCAGTACAAAAAGAACTAAAGCCCCCAGCGGTAGCGAAATCAGGGGATCAATACCCACCAGCATGGCCGCCCAGAAGGCTGTATACATCCCCAGCATCATAAAATCACCATGGGCAAAGTTAATAACATCCATTACTCCCCAGATAAGAGCAAGACCTACAGCCACCAGGGCATATACAAAACCCATCATCAGGGAACTGACAAGGATCTGTGGTAACATCTTCAAAACCCCCCATTTTTAACGGGCCCCGGGTTACCAGGGCCCGTTTGTTATTCTCTATTTGATCGATATATTATTTCTCATCCCAGGTGGGCATGGGCCACACCAGGTCAGCTGTAGCAAATTCTTCAGGATATACAATCCGATATCTTTCATTAATGGTCTGTTGAATAACTGAGGAAGCATAGATATTGTGTCCATCATCACCAAAGACAACCCTGTTGGCCAGGGCAGTCTCCAGCTCCAGATCAGTTTCTGTCAGGGCCTGTCTGATAGCATCAGGCTCAGTTGATCCTGCCCTGTCAATAGCCTCAAAGAGAGTTAAGGCGGCATTAAAAATATTGAAGACAGGTCCATCAAAGTTTGCACCTGAGAGATCCTTGAAAATCTGATTCACATAGTCCAGCTCAGGTACTACCTCAGTCAAATCCAGGCCAAAGGAGTCAGTTCCCAGGTAATAGTCACCATCAGACCCAACAGCATCTACAAAACCTGGATCCTGGAAACCGCCACAGAAGGAAAGAACTCCCTGGGTATTGAAATCAAAACCCCTGGAGGTCTCCACAAAGAGGATAAAATCACCTACAAGTGAAGCGGCAATGACTGCATCGGGCTCAGCAGCCCTCAGGGTTAACAGTTCCGAATCCAAACTTGTAGATCCAAAGGTGTAAGGAACATCAGCCACCACCTCATAACCAAACCTTTCAGCTGCCTCCTCAGCACACATGGCAGCATGCTTTCCAAATTCGGTATTTTCATAGACCAGAGCCACTTTGTTAACATCATGACCCTGTCCGTTAACATAATCCAGAAACTCCATGAAGATCTCCGAATCCTCTCTGTCTGTAGGTGCATAACGGAAGAACCAGTTATAGCCACGGTCAGTTAGAGCAGCAGAACTGGAGGCACCACACATCCATGGAATTCTGGCTCTTTCTGCTGCAGAGCTACCGGTCTTGGATACTGCACTCTGATAGGAACCAATTAAAGCATGTACCCCTCTATCAATTAACCTTTCAGCCTCAGCCCTTCCCACCTCAGGAGAGGCTTCACTGTC
>CAZXKH010000371.1:0-2657 GCA_964641385.1 uncultured Clostridia bacterium
AGCCGGGTATTATGGTATGGTAGGTCCTCTTGCCCGGCTGCAGGCAGTTGGCATCCCCTGGATCAAGTGAAAACAAATGACCCCTGTTCTGCAGACTGATACCGGTACCGGGAACCACCAGACCAGAACCAAAACCCATATAATTGCTCTGAATATAGGAGACCATGTTGCCCTCACTATCCGCTGTTGCCAGATAAACCGTTCCCCCCAGCTCTGGTTTTCCTTCTCCAGGTACCAGGGCCTGCTCTCCAATCAGCTCTCGCCTCTCCCGGGCCAGCTCCACTGATAAAAGCTCCCTTGGTTTAACCTTCATTTGATGGGGATCGGTAATCATTCTCCGTCCATCATGAAAGGACAGCTTCAGAGCCTCAATCTGGTGGTGGTAACCATCCACACTACCCTCGGCTGGAACCTCCATGCCTTCAAGGATATTAAAGGCCATTAAAGCAATCAGGCCCTGCCCATTGGGAGGCAGCTCCCAGAGGTCATAACCTCGGTACTTTACTCTCATCGGCTCCACCCATTCCGGCTGGAAGGAACTCAAATCTGAGGTTGAAAGATAGCCACCATGTGCAGCCGAAAAAGCAGCAATCCTTTCTGCCAGCCACCCCCGGTAGAAGAGATCAGAGCCCTCCTCGGCCAGGGCCTGTAAGGTCTCAGCCATCTCTTTAGAGCTCCATCTCTCACCTGCCCTGGGAGCTCTGCCTGCAGGGGCAAAGGTTTTGAACCATTCCTTAAACTCTCTCCCCTGAAGCCCTTCTTTATACTGTTGAAAGGCCTTATTCCAGTAATGGGCCACAACCGGGGAGAGAGGATATCCACGCTCAGCATATTCAACTGCAGGCTCCAGCAGGCGTTGAAAGGAAAGCCTCCCCATTTTACTGGAGAGCTCCTGCCAGGCAGCAGGGACACCCGGTACCGTCACCGGCAACCAGCCTTCCTTTGGTATACTGCTGATTCCCTTATCTTTCAGACTGGAGATTGAAATATCCATGGGGGCAGGACCACTGGCATTTAAGCCATATAGTTTTCCTCTGTACCAGAGCAGGGCAAAGGCATCCCCACCAATACCATTGGAGGTGGGCTCAACTACAGGCAGGGTGGCTGCAGCCGCCACAGCTGCATCTACTGCATTCCCACCCTCCTGCAGCACTCTAAGACCGGCCTGAGCAGCAAGGGGCTGTGAGGTAGCCACCAGGCCCTGATCGGAATAAGAGGTCATTCGTTGTGAAGAATAGGGGTTCTTCAGAGGATCAAACTTCAACATTTTATACTCCACTCCCTTCATTTCATGACTATATCCTAGCACAAAGTGGTGTTAATTGCAATTTGCTCTGATAATCATTAACTATTGCTCCAATTTTTAGTTTAATCCCTATAGAAATTGTCAGCAATCTATGATATAATTGTTAACTGATGAGCATTAAGTCTCGGAGAGGTGATCACGGTGAAAATTAAGATCAACCAATTTCTTGCAGTTCTCTCGCTGGCCCTTGATCTGGCTGGAAGAGAGGCCATAGAGAACATCATGCTCAACCACGGTAGAAGAGTTGCCTACATCTCATTAAGGCTGGCAGAAAGACTTGAACTGGATAAGGATCAGCGACTCTGTCTTTATTATGCCGCTCTGCTTCACGACTTAGGAATAACCGAATCCATGTACCAGCACCACAGCCAGGAAAAACTGATTAAAGAACACTGCCACTTTGGTTCAGAGCACCTTAGTAACAACTCCCTCTTCCCCGAGGAGATTCAGGATATCGTCCTCTGCCACCATGAAAACTGGGATGGCACCGGGCCCTTTGGTAAAAGGAGAGACTCAATACCCCTTTTATCACAGATTATTAGAATATCTGATCAGTTTGAGCTCTTCTTTAAGAAGGACATCCCCAATTACAATCAGCGCAAGAGAATGAAAGAGATGGTAGATAAGTATTCTGGCTCTCACTTTTCACCCCTGGTAGCTGAGGCCACCAATGATTTAATACATGAAGAACGTTTCTGGTGGGATCTCAGTTTTAACAACCAGGATCTTGTCCTCAAGACTGTAGCACCAGAAAAAACATTTGTACTTTCAGCTGGAGAAATTCTTGATCTCTCCAAAATTTTCTCCTCGATTATTGACCTTAAATCTACCTTTACCTATAGCCACTCCTCAGGCATTGCCAGCAAGGCTGAGAGCATGGCCTCTGAATATGGATTGTCGGCGGAAAAAAAGGATATTTTGCTCATCTCTGCTCATCTACATGACCTGGGGAAACTTGCTGTCCCCAACTCCATCCTTGATAAGAATGGTAAGCTGAACGATGAGGAGTATTCTATCATTAAATCACATGTCTACTACTCCAAGTTCCTGCTAAGGAGCATCGATGGATTTGAGGAGATAGCTGAAATCGCAGGCAACCACCATGAAAAGCTAGATGGCTCCGGTTATGCAGAGGGTTTAAGAAAAAAAGAGATGTCCCTGCTGGAGAGACTGATGGGTGTTTTGGATATCTATCAGGCCCTGACCGAGGATCGCCCCTACCGCAGTGGGCTATCCCACAGGAAGGCCATCAGTATGCTTAAGAAAATGGCAGACAATAATAAGGTTGATGGAGAAATAGTAAAGAAAGTGGAACAGATCTTTTAGTTTCTTTCATGAATAAGAATAACCA
>CAZXKH010000372.1:0-2656 GCA_964641385.1 uncultured Clostridia bacterium
CTTTTGAATGGCATCCTCAGAATGCTGTAAAGGAGTACTTGGTTCAGAATAAAGACAGATAAAGGGATGCTGCTGCAGATCCTTTAACCCACCGGCAACAGCAGTACAGATCTCAACCATCCTTTGATAGTTTTTAACACTATACCCCCAGTGAACTACAGGCTTGCTGGAGTTCTCAAGCATGGCCTGCAGGGAATGGATATCTGCAACCTCCTCCGGCACATCACGTATGGTACCAAAATCCATCAAGAAATCTATGTTCTCCAGAGCATCCATTACCCGAGCTGCATTCCTGGTATCCTCTTTACGAGGATACCTCCGTTCACCTGAATAGGGATCAATGGTGTAGGTGGTAGTAGGACCGGGACCAAAATAAAAATTGTTACCCTGCAGAAATAGCCTTCGCTCACCATTGCGTCCACAGAGAACAATCCTTGAAGGAGCAGAGTTTATCGAACTCTCAACCATGGAAGCCGGTATCCTTACCCTTTTGTTATCCACATAGGCACCTGCCTGCTCAAAGATCTCCAGAGCCTCCCGATCATGGACTACAACCCCTACATCAGCCAGGACCTCAAGTGTTCCATAGTGGAGCTCTTCGCATTGGTCCTCAGATAAAACATTAAATTGAAGAGTCTCATTAACCCTATAATTACTGCGCATACAAATTACCTCCCCCTATTTTTTTGTTTCCAATCCCAGCCGCTCCTGCTCAGCTAATAATGTAAGCCCCAACTAAAAATATAAATTACAAAACTCATACCAGGAAAGACCTCATATAAAAGAGGAAATAGATTCTCCAGATGAAGTAACAGATGATAATAATCCATAAAATCAGAAAATTGGCTCCCTGTATTTGTAAATTTAATTATATTAAAAATTCAGTCTTATTGCAATGTATTATTCTGCAGGTTAATTGTATTATTTAAGATCAGTTCGAACCCTTATTCGTTCCCTTTACATAAAAAAAACCGGTATCACCAGGAAATCCCTAAATCAAGGACAGGAAAACCGGTGCTACCGGGTAATCATAGTATTTAAGAGCGGCTATTTATCCATCTTTTTAAGCATAGCCTCTTCAATTGCCGGATCGAGCTCTGGCAGCTGGTAGTCTTCAAGTCTTGATTTCCAGAGCCTCTGAGCCCTTTCTGCAGTAGTAGTTAGTTCACTGACACTGTTATAGCTACTGCGGTTATTAAGCCTTGAATCCCGCAGCTGTTTCATATATTTCATCGTATGAGGCTCCTCAATATAATTACCCCCTGGCCCAACCTTTGTAATCAGGTCCTTAGACAGACTGTCAGTGGTAATCTCTAACCCCGAATAACAGTTCTTGACCATGGATAGAATTTCATCGTCAATAATAAACTTTTCATAGGACATGGTCATATAGTTCTCCAGCAGCCCCCCACAGTGGAAGAGAAAGTTAATACCATAATTCATAGAGGACATTAAGATCATCATTGATTCATATCCAGCCTGGGCATCGGGCATCAATGAATCGGTCAACACACCCCCTGCACGACAGGGCAAACCATAATAACGTGCCAGCTGAGCAGTTGCTCCAATATATTTTGTATAGTCTGAACAACCCACAGTCAGGTTGGTTGTCTTCATGTCCGTAATAGTTGATGCCGAACCATATACCACTGGTGCTCCAGGATTAACCAGCTGGGAGAGAACAACACCGGCCAGAATTTCAACATTTTGCAGTACAAGACCCCCTGCAATACTCATAGGACCAGTGGTACCGCTCATAACCAGTGAGGCAATCACCGCCGCCTGATTATGCCGGGCATATTCAATTATTGCTTCAGCCATCTTTCCATCGTACATCAGCGGACTATTAGCACTCACAATAGAAATAGCAACAGTCCTGTCAGTTATGATCTCATCGCTGCCAAAGAGCAGGCTGATCATTTCCAGACTTTCCAGGGTCCTCTCTTTACCCAGAGAGCTGCCCATTAGAACCTTATCAGAATACTTGGCTCCTGTATAGATCATCTTTAAATGCCTTTCAGCTGAAGGAACATCATTCATTTCCACCAAAACCCCACCCAGAACATCAATATTATCACTGACAGCAGCCATTTTGGTGAAATTAATATAATCCTGGAAGGTAGATTCTCTTCTACCCTGTTCAATATCCGTTACATAAGGAGATCCAAAGCCAGGAGTAAAGACTGAATTATTCCCCCCTACCTTGACTGTATTCTCCGGGTTTCTGGCATGAAGAGCAAAGGAAGAGGGTGCTCTGTCAACTGCTTCCTTTACCAGCTGACGGGGAATAATAACCCTTTCTCCCTCTATCCGGGCCCCATGCTGCTGATATATTTCCCTTGCCTCTTCATTTAAAACATCAACTCCTGTTTTTTCCAGCAAATCCATAGAGCTTTCATGAATCTGCTCCAGTTCTTGTTCATCCAAGATATCCAGTGGTTGAAAGACTCTTTTGATCATAAAAGTACACCCCCGGTAAATAGTTAAGGCTGGGGGAAGGGTGCAGCAGGCCTGCACCTACACCCAATCCTTTTGATACTCACTCTTAATAATAATTGAAGATAGAAAATATTCGCTCAACAGAGCCCTCTTTAAGTTAACCTGATATTTAAGAAATATAAAGAGATATCCATTCACTACTGTAGAGACAGATTCT
>CAZXKH010000373.1:0-2652 GCA_964641385.1 uncultured Clostridia bacterium
CCCTGACCACCACCGCTATCAAAAACAGGATCTTCAGATGCTTGAGGAGAGGGCCAAAGGGCTGGGGGTTAGGCTTATTCTGACCACTGAGAAGGATGCAGTTAAACTAACTGACCTCAAGCAAGCTCAGGATTTAAAATGGATGGTGCTGGGGATTGAAATGGAACTGGAGGAAGGGGAAAAAGTTTTAGAGATCTTTAGTTGAAGGGAGAACTGAGATGAAGATTATTGCCATCATTCCTGCTCGTTATCAGTCCACTCGTTTTCCGGGTAAACCCCTGGCCTTAATCCAGGGCTACCCCATGGTCTGGCATGTCTACCGGCGAGTAAAGAGGGTGGAGGAGATCCATCGGGTGCTGGTGGCTACAGATGATCAGAGGATCAGGGAGGCAGTGGAGGAGCTGGGTGGGGAGGCAGTAATGACCTCTGCCCATCACCCCTCGGGTACCGATCGTATTGCAGCTGTGGCAGCAGAGATCCCCTGTCAGCTGGTGGTTAATGTCCAGGGAGATGAACCTTTGATTGAACCGGGGATGATTAGAGAGGCCCTCTCTCCCCTGCAGGGGGATGAGGAGGCAGTGATGAGCACCCTAAAAAAGAGGATTGAAGACCCTTTAGAGGTCAAGAATCCTCATCTGGTGAAGGTTGTTACTGACAGGGAGGGTTATGCCCTCTATTTTTCCCGTTCTCCCCTGCCCTATCACCGGCAGGAGGAACCAGTCTACTATGGACATATCGGGCTCTATGTCTACCGCCGTGATTTTCTGCTGCGCTTCAGTGAGCTGGAACCCACACCATTAGAGCAGGCTGAAGCCTTAGAGCAGCTCAGGGTGCTGGAGAATGGTTATCGGATAAAAGTGGTGGAGACAGAAGAGGAGAGTATTGGTGTGGATACACCGGAGGATCTGGAAGAGGTTCGCCGGCTTATACAGAGGAGGTAGGGTTATTTGGTCAGAGAGATTAGAGTAAATAAAGAGGTTGTCTTTGGCTCTCCTGAGGGCCCCCTGGTGTTGATAGCAGGCCCCTGTGTGCTGGAATCAGTGGAGGATGCACTCTTGATTGGAGCCAGGATAAAGGAGCTAACAGAGGAGTACGGTCTGCAATATGTCTTCAAGGCTTCCTATGATAAGGCCAACCGCTCTTCCATCGACTCCTATCGGGGACCGGGGCTGGAAAGGGGTCTTGAGATGCTGGCCCGAATCGGTGAAGAGCTCGAGGTACCGGTTCTTTCAGATGTTCACTCTCCTGAGGAGGCCCGGCAGGCGGCAGAGGTGCTGGATATTATACAGGTACCTGCCTTTCTATCACGGCAGACGGATCTGCTGGTAGCCTGTGGTGAGACAGGTCGGGTGGTCAATGTTAAGAAGGGGCAGTTTCTGGCCCCCTGGGATATGGAACAGGTGGTGGGTAAGCTGGAGAGCACCGGCTGTAGAGAGATTCTATTAACTGAACGGGGTAGCTCCTTTGGTTATAACAACCTGGTGGTGGACATGTCCTCCCTTCCCCGGATGCGGAAGACAGGTTACCCGGTGGTCTTTGATGCCACCCACAGTGTACAGCTGCCAGGTGGAGCAGGAGATGTCTCCGGTGGTGAAAGGGAGTATATTCCTCATCTTGCCAGGGCGGCCCTGGGAGTGGGTATTGATGCTCTTTTCCTGGAGGTTCATCATCAGCCTGAGGAGGCCCTCTGTGATGCTTCCAGTATGCTGGCCCTTGAGGGGCTGGAGGAGCTGCTTAAAGGAGCAGTGGCCATCCACAGCGCGGTAAGGAAGGTGAAAGATTGATGGATAAAGCCCTGAGTGTGGATCAGGATAGAATGGATCAGTGCCTGGAGGAGGCCAGGCGGGTACTTGAGGTGGAGTCAGAGGCCATTCTCAGGCTCAGATCCTCTATCGATGAAAACTTCAGGCAGGCACTGGAGATCATTGCTGCTGCAAGGGGCAGGGTGGTCTTTACCGGTATGGGAAAATCGGGTCTAATCGGAAAGAAGCTGGCGGCCACCTTCTCCAGTACAGGCACCCCCGCCTTTTTCGTCCATGCCGGTGAGGCCCTGCATGGTGATCTGGGGATGATCACTGAGGAGGATATAGTTGTCCTGCTCTCCAACAGTGGGGAGACGGAGGAGCTCTTGCAGCTGGTTCCTGCTGTCAGGAGAATGGGAATTAAGCTGATCTCTATCACCGGTAACAGTTCCTCTTCCCTGGCCTGTCATGCCGATCTCTGCCTCTTTGCCGGTGTTAAGGAGGAGGCCAGTCTCTTTGGGCTGGCACCCACGGCCAGTACCACTGCCACTATGGCCCTTGGTGATGCCCTGGCTGTCTCCCTTTCCTATTTGAAGGGTTTTACCAGGGAGGATTTTGCCCTCTACCATCCAGGGGGTTCTCTGGGGCGTCGGCTGCTAACCAGGGTAGAGGATGTCTTAAAGATCAGGGAACAGAATCCGGTGATCAGTGGTGAGAGAGTGGTTAAGGAAGCCCTCTTTACCATGACCAGCTCCCGGATGGGAGCCACCTCGGTGGTGAATGAGCAGGGAAAACTAATTGGTATCATTACCGATGGTGATGTGAGGCGTATGGCTGAGCAGTCTGCTGATTTCCTGGAGCTTAAAAGCCGTGAGGTGATGACCGAGGATCCGGTGACTATTACTGCTGA
>CAZXKH010000374.1:0-2650 GCA_964641385.1 uncultured Clostridia bacterium
TCTTCTATTTAAGAGTATAGCTGATGGGGTAATCGCTACTGATAAGAGGGGAATTGTTCAAGCAATTAATCCTGCAGCTGAAGCGATGACAGGATGGCGGCAAAGAGAGGCAGAGGGGATCCATATACAGCAGGTGTTACAGATAATCAACCAAGAGACGGGGATGAAGTTCTCATTACCACAGTTAGAACTGCTAAAGAAGACAATAACAAGTGATCCTGAGTCTTCCTTTTTCCTTCTATCTAGGCAGGGTAAAGGGATACCTGTTGAATTCAGGGCAGTACCGGTTAGTGATAGTCAGGGCCATCCTTCAGGGCTCATGCTTGTTTTAACTGATATTTCAACTGGTAGCCTTGCGGAGAAAAAGCTGGAGGCTAGCAGGAATAAGATCAAAGAGCTACATAAAGTATCCAATCAGCTAATGGCGCTGCAGGAGGAAGATGCTATCTGCAATCTGACAGTAGAAGTGGCGGAGAGACTCCTTGATTTTCATATCTGCACCATTGATCTGGTGGAGGATGATCACTTTGTGGTGAAAGCCACCTCCTCTCAGACACCTCCCGGTGCCTCTCGTCGACTGCCAACTGATGAGGGAATAGCAGGTCGTACCTATCTTAATTCTGAATCGATTATTATCGGAGACTTAGAAGAGGAGAAGGGAGCACAACCGGCAGAGAGTAGTTTCCATTCTGTGATCAGTGTGCCGGTGGGAAAGCTGGGGATTTTTCAGGCTGCTTCCAGGAAAAAAGAAGCCTTTGATCAGGGAGATCTGGAGCTGGCTGAGCTGCTTATCTCCCATGTCACACAGGCCTTAAGAAGTATCCGCTTTCAGGAAAGGATTGTTGAAAGGGAGAGGATGCTTTCCACCTTAATGGATAATTTGCCCGGTATGTTTTATAGATGCAGAAATGATCGAGACTGGACCATGGAGTATGTTAGCAGAGGGGCTCTTAAAATTTCAGGGTACAGACCATCTGAATTTGAGAGTCAAAAACTATCATGGGGCCGTGATGTGATTCATCCCCGGGATCAGGAGGAGGTCTGGGAGAAGGTTCAGGCCGCCCTTAAAGAGAGAGAGAGGTTCCAGATTAATTTTCGAATCTTTACCAGTGGGGGAGAGCTGCGCTGGTTATCAGAACAGGGACGGGGTATCTATAAAGAGAATGGAGAACTGCTGGCTATTGAGGGTTTCATCATGGATATTACTAAAAGACTGCAGGCCGAGAGAGAATTAAGGAGTAGCAAAAATAAGATTGAACGCCTGCATGAGATCTCCTTTGAACTGGAGAAGCTAAGCAGGGAGGAGGATATCTGTCAGCTGACTGTCAGGGCTGCAGAGAGTATTCTTAACTTCAGTATCTGCTGTCTGGCTTTAATTGAAGGAGAGGAGCTAAGGGTCAGGGCTCAATCCAGGAGTCAGGCTGGCATGACCAGGATATCTTTAGCGGGAGGGTCTCTGGCAGCCCATACCTGCCGAGAGCTGGAATCAGCTTTAATTGATGATTTTAATCAACAGCCGGATATTCAGGAACAGGATTACCGTTCGGCCATAAGTGTACCCATTGGTGAAATGGGTGTTTTTCAGGTCTTCTCGAACACCCCTTACTCCTTTAGTCATGAAGATTTGAAGCTCTTAGAGCTTCTGGTTTCTCATACCAGAGAGGCCATTAAACGAATTCGTTCTGAGCAGGAGATTCGCTATATGAGTTTTCATGATCAGTTAACAGGTCTCTACAACCGTCATTTCTTTGAAGAGGAAATGAAACGCCTGGATACCAAACGTCAGCTGCCATTAAGTATTATCATTGGTGATGTTAATGGCCTGAAACTGGTTAATGATGCCTTTGGTCATATCAAAGGAGACGAGATCTTGCTGCAGATTGCAGAGGTGTTAAAGGGGGTTTGCCGGGAAGAGGATATAATCTGTCGCTGGGGTGGTGATGAGTTTGCTGTCCTTTTACCCAACACCAGTTCCAGTGCTGCCAGCAGGATAATTAAGAGGATCAGAGAGGGTTGTAGCAGAAAAGAGGGAGGATTGATTCCTCTGAGTATGTCAATGGGTGCTGCCACCAGAGATACCCTGAAGACCAGCATCTTAGAGATCCTTAAGCTGGCAGAGGATAGAATGTATCAACAGAAGTTGCTGGAGGGAGATCGGATCAGGGGAAAAATTGTTAGATCCTTTCAGCAGCATGTGGAAAGGATTTATGAGAGCGGTGAACATAGTCAAAAGCTACAGCAATTATCTCTTAAGCTGGGTGAGAAGCTGGGCCTTTCCACGGAAAGGATAAATGATCTAAAACTTATGGCTTCTCTTCATGATATTGGTAAGGTGGCTATTCCCGAGCAGATTCTTCAAAAGGAGGGCCTGCTGAGTTTACAGGAATGGAAAGTTGTACAGAAACATTGTGAAATAGGTTATCGAATAGCTATCTGCTCCTCTGAGCTGGCTTCTGCTGCCGAGGGAATTCTCTTTCATCATGAACACTGGGATGGTTCAGGTTACCCAAAGGGTCTTAAAGGAAATGATATTCCCCTTTCTGCCCGGATAATAGCTCTACTTGATGCCTACAATGTCATGACCAGTAACAGGGCCTATCGTCAGGGAATGAGTAAAGAGGAGGCTCTGAGAGAAATTGAGAAGAATGCT
>CAZXKH010000375.1:0-2648 GCA_964641385.1 uncultured Clostridia bacterium
TTATATATGGAAGGAATGGGGTTGCTTTTTGTTTAAGCAGTTTTTTTTCAGGATTTATCAGGAGGGGAGGGAGCGAACTTTTATTAGTTCGAAGAACCATGAACAATGAAATACTGATAATTATACTGGCAGCAGTACTGGTGGAGGCGGTTGTTGACTGGGTTAAAGAGGCGAAAGGGGCTGAGGTTCTGTGGCCCAAACTTTTATCCCTGGTTGTCTCTCTGATCATTGTTTTAACCCTCAGGCTGGATATCTTTTCTGTGCTGGGTGTTGAAGCTTATTATCCACTGGTGGGGAATGTTTTACTGGCAGTGGTTATCAGCAGGGGAGCCAACTATGCTCATGATCTGCTGGACAGGCTGACAGCCTGGAAAGAAAGGCAGGCTGTTAACCAGTGATCAAGCAAAGAAATTTCAAATCTTATTTTCTCATACTGGTGCTTTTACTGGCTGTAACTCCAGCTACAGCAGCACTTGAATATAGGGGTTTTGGTGCCACCAGGGTAATCAGTGGCTCCATGCATCTGATTACCATTGAAGGAGAGCAGCTCCTTCTTGATGCTGGAAGTTTCTTTGATGAAGATGAAGAAGCCTGTGAACCCCTGACAGAGGAGATACTGGATGAGGTCTCAGCAGTATTAATTTCCCATACCCACCTGGATCACAGTGGACGTTTACTCAAGCTGATCCAGATGGGTTATCAGGGCCCCATTTATCTGACCGCTCCCACTGCCAGGCTGTTACCAGTCATGCTCAGAATGGCTGGAAAGTATGGTAACCTTGGTCAAGAAAAATTCCATTACTCTTTAAGGGCCAAAGAGGCCAATGAGGACCGTGATCAGCTGACTCCGGTTCACCTGCCAGGGGGGTGTCGCTGGGTGGGTAAGATTTATCAGGATAATTTGGAGGTAATTGAGAGTTCACGCCACCTACTGGAGGAGCAGGGCTTTCAAGTCTGCTACAGCTGTCTGCAGAATGGAATTGAGAGGGTTATGGAGCTAATTGAGATTAGAGCCTTAAGGGAGGTCTTTGAGATTGCCCCCGGGCTTGAAGCCAGTTTTTATCATACCCCACACCTGCCAGGGTCGGTAATGATCAGGCTTGAGGGAAGAGATAGTGGAGCAAGTCTTCTTTATACAGGTGATTTTGGCAGTGGTCTCTCTCCCTTTCTGGCCGAACAGGATCAGGTACAAAAGGCTCAATGGGTATTGATTGAGGGCACCTATGAGCCTGATTATATTCTGCCTGAAGTGGCGGAGATCAGACAGGATTTTCGTCAGCTTTTATCTCAGGCCTTAGAGGAGGGGAAGCGGGTAATTATTCCGGCCTTTGTTCTTGATCGGAGCCAGCAGGTAATGAGGGAACTCTCTCTGGCTCAGCTGCCCTCAGATGCTGAAATAATGGTCTTTAGCTCCTCAGCCCGCAGAATCAGTGGGCTCTATGCTGATCAATTTACAGCTTCTGAGTACAGGCAGTTCTTCTCGTCTGAGTTTATTGACCAGGGTCCCTTTCCCGGTCTTGAATACAGTGGCTATCAAAACTGGGTGGGAAAGCAGGAACTGGCTCTGGTGGCCCCCGGTATGGCTGATGCCGGGCAGTCCCGGGAGCTGATCACCCGTTACCTTGAGGATTCTGAGACACTGATTCTCTTTGTTGGATATCTGGATCCCGAGACCCTTGGTGGCAGACTGGTCAGCAAGGTCAAAAAGGAGAGGGAGGTGATCCGGATCGATGATCAGTCTTATCGGATCAAGGCCCGGGTTGAGCAGAGTGGTGCCTTTAGCAGTCACGGCTCTTTTCAGCTAATGAGTGAGTTTTTATCAAAGATAGATCAATTGAAGGGAATAATAATTGTTCACACCGAAGAGGAGCGTGGCAGGAGGCTCAGAGAGGCCTATGGAGAGCTCTTCCCTGAACTGGAGATCATTCTGCCTGAGAGTGGGGTAACCTACCAGCTCAAAGATAGACTGAAGGAGTGATTATGTGTTAAGAACTGGTATAGTTGTGTTGCTTGCTGCTCTTTTATTCTTTACTACCCTTTCTGTAGATGCTGATTATCCTCCAGAGATCAGTGGTAACCTGGAGACAGGAGAGAAACACTTCGAAATAGACATCTGGGAGCTCTGGGATCAAGATGAGGAGGAGGAGCTGGACAGTTATAACTATTTAAAGGGTTTTCTTCGTTATCAACAGCGATTGAAGCCCTACAGCTATTATTATTTTCGGTATGAATATTTAGAGCGCGATTATACCATCCGAGAACAATTCAACAGCCGCATGCAGGAGGTGATGGGCAATCTAACCTATCAGCTGACAGATTTCTGGCGTTATTATCTTCAGCTGGCCTATCGGGAGCGGGACTACTTTTATGCCTCACAGAATACCTATCAGGCTCTAACCCCCTCCCTGCAGCTGAACTATTATCCTCAGGATGGTACCAACATCACCGGCCGTTATCGCCTCCAGCATCGCACCTATCCTCATGAATCCAGTAAGGACTATAACCTTCATGGGATAACCTTTACCTTTAGCCACCGGGTAAACCCCTCTTTTACTCTCCGGGGCAGGTATAGAGTAGACTACAAGGAGTTTCCCCGGGGGGAGAGGCAGAGCGATCTGGAACAGCGGGCTTCTCTTGGATTTAGGTAT
>CAZXKH010000376.1:0-2647 GCA_964641385.1 uncultured Clostridia bacterium
GGGAGAGATGCTCTATCTGTCGAGGAAGAGAGATTTATACAGCAGCTAAGCCGGGAAGAGAGCGGTGATTAATGTGAGTCCTGCACCCATTTATCTGGCCCTTGTGCATCACCCTGTTTACAACAAGGGCATGGAAGTCATCACCACTACTATTACCAACCTTGATCTCCATGATCTGGCTCGTTCGGCCAGAACCTATGGGGTGAAAAGGTATTATGTCATCAATCCCCTGGCCTCTCAGCAGGCCATGGTCCAGAGGATGTATGATTACTGGGTCAGTGACTTTGGTGCCGAGTATAACCCCAATCGCCGGGAGGCCTTCGAAAGAATAAAGGTTTTGGGTCAGCTGGAGGAGGCGGTGGAGGCGGTGGAGGATATTGAAGATCAATCTCCTCTGCTGGTGGCTACTGATGCCCGTGAGCGGGAGGGAAGTATCACCTACTCTTCCCTTCGCCAGAGGATTGAAGAGGGAGATAAACCCCTGCTTTTGCTCTTTGGTACCGGCTGGGGTCTGTCAGCAGAGCTGCTTGATGGAGCCGATTTTTACCTGCAACCAATTGCCGGGGTTGATGGTTATAACCATCTCTCTGTTCGCAGTGCTGCCGCCATTATTCTGGACAGGCTGCTGGGAGCCAGAGAATGATTGTATATTATTATCAATTGTGATATAATGTTTGCTGTCAGTGGAGAAATTAAGATCGGGAAGGATGTTAGCAATGAACACCATTGATATTTTAGAGGGTAAACAGCTGCGAGATGATATTCCTGACTTTGTAGCCGGTGATACCCTGCGGGTTAAGCTGAGAGTTCAGGAGGGTGGAAAGGAAAGAATTCAGCCCATCGAGGGAACAGTTCTCAAGCGAAAGGGAAGTGGAGCCCGGGAGACCTTTACTGTTCGAAAGGTTGCCCATGGAATCGGTGTGGAGCGTACATTTCCCCTCCATTCTCCAAGACTGCAGTCGGTGGAGGTCTTAAAGCGGGGAGATATTAACCGTGCTAAACTCTACTATCTGCGCAAAAAAGTTGGTAAGGCAGCAAGAGTTAAGGAAAAACGAGGCCTATAGCAGGAAAGGGGGAGGAGAAGCAACCTCCTCCTTTTTTTAGGAGAGAATTTTGTGCGAGCAGAATTAATTGAACTCTTAAAAAACTTAATTGTAGCAGGGGCACTGGCCTTCTTAATCATTACCTTTGTGGTCCAGGCCTTCTATATCCCCTCCTCCTCCATGGAGACCACCCTCATGGTTGGTGACAGGATCTTTGTCAATAAGTTCATCTACCGCTTTCAGGAGCCTGCCCGTGGAGAGCTGGTGGTATTCAATTACCCCCGTGATCCAGCACGCAGGTTCATTAAGCGTATTGTAGGTATGGGTGGTGAGGAGCTGGCCATTAGAGCCGGAAATCTTTATATCGATGGGGAGCTGCTGGAGGAAGATTACCTGCCCGAGCAGGACTATCGGGGGAACTTTGGTCCGGTGGATATTCCTGAGGGCCATTACTTTGTCCTCGGTGATAACCGCTATAACAGTGAGGATAGCCGCCACTGGGGGCCACTATCCCGGGATAAGATTGTGGGCCGTGCCTTCCTTATTTTCTGGCCTCCCTCACGCCTGGGAAGAATCGATTAGTATGGGGGTGTTTTGCCATGAGCGGTACCGGTTGGTATCCGGGCCATATGGCTGGAACTGAGAAAAGAATTAAGGAACAGCTGCCCCTGATGGATCTGGTGCTGGAGGTGGCTGATGCCAGGATCCCGCTCACCGGCAGGAACCCGGAGCTGGGAAATATGCTCCAGGATAAACCCCTGCTGCTGGTATTGAATAAAAGGGATCTGGCCGGTCAGGAGGAGAGCCTTTCCTGGCTGCAGTATTACCAGCAAAGGATGCCAACAGTCCTTTTGAATGCCCTTTCAGGAGAGGGTCTTCCGGCTCTCAGATCTCAGCTGAAGAAAGAGGCCCGGGCCTTAAGGGAGCGCGAACAGGCTCGGGGCCGCCAGGAGCGTCCTCTGAGACTGATGGTGGTGGGCCTTCCCAATGTGGGTAAATCAAGGATCATCAATCTGCTGGCCAAAAAGAGGCGAGTAAAGGTGGGTAAAAAGCCCGGCCTGACCAGGGGTGAACAGTGGATCAAACTGGAGGAAGGCCTGCACCTGCTGGATACACCGGGGCTTTTATCTCCCCTCACAGAGGGGGAGGAGGCTATCTTTTTTCTCAGTCTGACAGGTACCCTTCCTGCCTCCAGGATTGATCTGCTGGAGCTGGCCTGTAAGCTGCTCTCATTGCTCTCCCGGAAAAAGCCTGAGGTCCTTAAAGAGGCCTATAAGCTGGAGCCAGAAAATACCGAGGCCTGGGAGCTCTTACATCAGCTCTGCCGCAATCGGGGTTTTCTGCTCTCAGGAGGGAGAATGGACCTGGAACGTGGTGCTCTGGCTCTCCTGCGTGCCTTTCAGTCTGGCAGCCTGGGCCCCCTGACCCTGGAAACCCCTCCGGAGGAGGTAGATGAGTCAGCTACCCCGCCCTTTTGAGAACCTAAAGGGCGAAGCCTGTAGTAAATTTTACTGCCTGTAGTGAATTATACTGCCTGTAGTGAATTATACTGCCTGTAGTGAATTTTACTGCTTGTAAAGGCCTTAGTTGACCAGCCCAAGTCT
>CAZXKH010000377.1:0-2638 GCA_964641385.1 uncultured Clostridia bacterium
AGTATATCCTCCTATTTTGTCTCTTTGCCTTCAAAAAAGATCGATCAGGGGATCAACTATGCTTTACAGATGATAGGAGATTTTTTTAATGTTGATCGCAGCTATTTCAATCAGTTTTCACCTGGGAAATACTGTATTTGCAATACTTACGAATGGTGTGCACCAGGGGTTGATTCAAAAATACACTCTCTTAACAGTAATTTGCAGGAGGCCTTTCCCTGCTTTGTTGAAGGGATCAGGACCAAAGATTATGTATATATATCAGATGTTGCTGACTGGCCCTTAGAAGCAGAACAAGAGAAACAGGAGTTTCGAGTTCAGGGAGTAAAATCAATGCTATCTATACCTGTCAAAAAAAATGGTACCTGTTATGGTTTTCTTGGTTTTGATATGGTTAGAGAGAAAGGTGATTTTACTGATAACCAGATTATGCTTTTAAAGCTGGTGGCAGAAATAATCTCCAATGCCTTTTCCAAGCATTTGGCAGAGGAAAAGGTTCGTTTTCTGAGCTTTCATGACAGCCTGACAGGTCTTTATAACCGGGCCTATATGGATGAAGAGATGAAGAGGCTGGACACAATAAGACAGCTTCCCATCAGTATTATTATGATCGATATTAACGGCCTGAAACTTGTTAATGACACCTATGGTCATCAGACTGGAGACCAGCTCTTGATTGAAACAGCAGGGCTCCTGAAAGAATCCTGCCGTCATGAGGATATTATTGCCCGCTGGGGTGGTGATGAGTTCGCTATTCTGCTACCGCGGACAGATGAGGGGGGAGCCAGAGATATCTGCAAAAGGATAACTGATAGATTATCTGGTAGCTCTGTTAAGAATATTCCCCTGCAGATGGCTCTGGGGTCGGCAACAAAAAATGATGAAAATGATGAGATATTAAAAATTTTCAACCAGGCTGAGGACAGGATGTATAAACAAAAGCTTCTGGAAAGTCGTAGTGCCCGGGGAGCAATTATTTCAACCCTGATTAAAGCCCTGGGGGAAAAGAGCGATGAGACTGAGGAGCATGCTTTGCGTCTTCAGGCTATAGGTCTTCAGATAGGCGAAATAATGGGTTTGCCCGCCTCTGAGCTGGACCGGTTATCTCTATTGTTAACTCTGCATGATATTGGTAAGATCACAATTCCAGAGGAAATTCTAAGCAAACCGAGCAGTTTAAATGATGAAGAATGGGAGATTGTAAAGAAGCATCCTGAGGCAGGCTACAGAATAGCTCGTTCCACGGAGGAGTTCGGTCATGTGGCAGAGGATATTCTGTCACACCATGAAAGATGGGATGGCAATGGCTATCCTCGAGAGCTGAAGGGCAGAGATATACCACTCCTGGCCAGGATAACAGCTGTTATTGATGCCTATGATGTTATGACCAATTTCCGACCATATAAAAGGACTAAATCCAAAAAGGAGGCCATTGTTGAAATAAAGAGTTGTGCAGGCAGCCAGTTTGATCCGGATATTGCTTTATTATTGGTAGATTTGTTAAGCAAGAGCTGTTGGTGACCTCCTCCAGCAAACCAGTTAGCAGGAGGCTTCTACCACCCTGCACATGATAATAATCGGTGTATCATGTTACCGTACTGAAAGCCACAATAGAGATTGCAGTCACAACTTACTGCATCTACTTTGAGCCGGGAAGGGGTATACAACCTATTATCCAGGTTTGCACACCTATATTTGGAAACATCTTATTTATGTGAAGGTAAAAGAGGTTATTACCCTATAGTCTTTTACAGGGCGCAGGCACTATGCCTGTCTTGCATTCGGTGGAGTTAAAGGGTCATGAGAAGGACCCGAAGCGGGGTATTCATTTCCCTTCCTACGACTTAGGAGTATAGATTCTTTCTCCATAACTTTATTAGATCATTGTTAGCAGTTAAGAGCAATTCATTCACCGGTCAATAAAGTTTGCAACTGAAATTCTTGCAGAAAATAGGTTAAAATCCAATTTCAAGTCATAAACTATTAATGAACTAAATATTTTGTTTTCTTAACACTTTAAGCCTGTTGTTATATAAGGCTTTTTTTCTATTATCTTGTATTTATGATAAACAATATATACAGGGAAGCAGAGAAAAATAATACGATTAATACAGTTGTGCAGATCTAATGATCAAAATGTTTATGTGAAGGCAAAAAGAAGTATTATTGATGAGTTTTTAGTATTTAACTAGTACAAAGGGTGATAAATAGAAATTATTTAGTATATTTTGGAGTTAACTATTTCATACTACTATCCGATATTATAAATAATAGCTGTAAATTTTTCTTTATAAGAATATACTGGCTTATTGTTGTTTGTAGAAGATAGCTGTATCTATTGGACAAATAGGGTTTCCCACGCAATAAATTGAAATCCTACAAAAATGTCAGAGGTTTAAAACTGGCGGTATTGATAAAGATGTAATAACCAAAGGTAAAAAATTGGCACTCACTTAGCTGTACATATAAGTGGAAGATTTAATCTTACAAAAAGGGGAGGGAACCGTACAAAGGGTCTCGTATCGTTACTGCAATCTAGTACAGTAGACAGAGGGGTATAGATTTGCGGTTTAGCCGCTTTTCTCCCCGCCCCTTTCACGTACGAGGGTTCCTGCGGTATTATTATGAATATTTCCAG
>CAZXKH010000378.1:0-2632 GCA_964641385.1 uncultured Clostridia bacterium
AGCTCTAATTCCTCTCTCTTCATCGGTGGCTGTTATGTCTAAAAAGACCAGCTCATCGGCCCCCTCAGTCTGGTATTTTTTTGCCAGCTGAAGGGGGTCACCCATCTCTTTCAGCTGACGAAAATGAATGCCCTTAACCACCCGCCCTGCCTTGATATCCAGGCAGGGAATTATCCTTTTGACCACTATAATTCACCTTCCTCCTGGAGCTGTAATAGTTCCTCCAGCACAAGGTCCCCGGTATATAGGGCCCGGCCAATAATAACACCCTCCAGGCTTTCAATCTCATTCAATCTGCCAAGTTCCTCAGCAGATGAGATACCACCTGAGGCAGTTACCTTCAGCCCCGTGGCCACCAGCTCCTCCAGCATCCGGTAGTTTGGACCCTCCAGGGTTCCATCACGGTTGATATCGGTGGCAATGATTCTCCTGACTCCAATCTCTTTCATTTCTTTGGCCAGCTGGAGTGGTGTTAGTTTAACCTCTTTAACCCATCCCTCTACCGCCAGGCGGTTGTTTCTGGAATCAAGCCCAACCAGGATTCTTTCTCCGTACTGCTGGCAGAGCCCGGCTATTAACTCTGGTTTTTTGAGGGCAGCTGTACCCAAAATAACACCCTCCATGCCCAGCCTTAGGTACTCCTCTGCCTGCTCTTTATTTCTGATTCCCCCTCCAATTTGCAGGGAGATACTGACTTCTTCTCTTATTCTTTCAATTAGTTTCAGGTTCCTGGGATGACCACCAAAGGCCCCATCAAGGTCTACAATATGTAAGCGGCTTGCTCCTCGCTTTTCCCAGCCTCTGGCCACCTCTACCGGGTTTTGACTGTAGACATCCTCCTGCTGGAGATCACCCTGATAGAGACGAACACAGTTTCCTCCTCTAAGATCGAGGGCAGGTATAATATCCATTGTTTATTATTTCATCCTCCTTAGTCTAGCCTTCCCTTTGTTGATGCAGCTTCATCTCTTCCCGTCACCTGACAGGCCTCTTTAAGGGTTCTTCCCACTCCCTTAAAGCTGGCCTCCAGCAGGTGGTGTTCATTTTTGCCTGCCAGCTGTATTAAATGGAGGGCTATTCTGGCCCTGCTGCTAAAGGCCCGCCAGAACTCATCAACTACCTCTACCTCCAGCTCACCGATCCGCTCCCGTTTTAATTGCAGCTCATAATTTAAATAGGGGCGGCCGCTAATATCAAGGGCGACATGAACCAGGGCTTCATCCATGGGTTGAGATAGAGAACTAAAACGCCTGATTCCGGCCTTATCACCCAGAGCCTGCCTCAGTGCCTGGCCCAAAAGCAGACCGGTATCCTCCACCAGATGGTGGGTATCAACCTCCAGGTCACCCTGGGCTATAATATTTAAATCCAGCTGCCCGTGATAGGCAAGGGCTCCCAGCAGATGGTCGAAGAGGCCGATACCGGTCTCAATCCTGTGCTCACCACTGCCCCTTAGTCTCAACTGGACTTTGAGATCCGTCTCAGCAGTCTTTCTGCTCAGCTCAACCTGTCCCTTACTCATTACCATCATCCTTCCTTAATCTGACCTCTAAGGACCCTTTATGAGCCCTCAGTCCTTCTTTCTCAGCCAGTTTCATGGCTTCTGGCAGCAACCGCTGCAGTGAACGCTGGTTGAAGTAGATAAGACTGGTTCTCTTTAGAAAGTGATCTACATCAAGGGCCGAGGTAAAACGACTGCTGCCACCGGTGGGTAAGACATGGCTGGGCCCGGCCAGGTAATCACCGATGGCCTCCGGGCTGTAGGAACCAAGAAATACTGCTCCTGCATTATGGATGGAGCCCAGATACTGGAGTGGATCCTCAAGCATCAGCTCCAGGTGTTCTGGTGCAATTTCATTGGCCAGCTTAAGCCCACTATCCAGGTCATCCACCATAATCAGGGCCCCATAATCCTTTAGTGCAGCCCGGATAACTTCCTTCCTTGGCTCTTTCTTTATCCTTTCTTTTAGGCTTTCTTTGACGGCAATGGCCAGCTGCCTGGAGCTGGTAATTAAAATGGAGGCACTCTCCGGATCATGTTCTGCCTGGGCCATTAAATCACAGGCAATAAAGTCAGGGTTGGCCGAGGAAGAGGCCAGGATCAGTATCTCGCTGGGGCCGGCCAGCATATCCACATCAACAAAACCATAGACCTGTTTTTTGGCCAGGGTAACATAGGTGTTGCCAGGGCCAACAATCTTATCCACAGGCTTAAAGAGGCTGTTGCCAAAGGCAAGAGTCCCTATGGCCTGCACTCCTCCCAGCCGCAGTACCTTTCTGCAGCCTGTAACCCTGATGGCTGCCAGTAGATGGGGGTCGATTAACCCTTCGCTGCTGGCTGGGGTGGCAACTGCTATTTCATCTACCCCTGCCACCTCTGCCGGTATCACCGTCATCAGCACTGTTGAGGGATAAAAGGCCCTTCCACCGGGGATATAGATCCCCACCCTTTTTAAGGGCTTGATCATCCTTCCCAGCAGTGTTCCCTGCTCAGGATGATTGATGCTCGAAGGCTGTAGCTGCTGACGGTGGTATTCTCTAATCCTCTCACTGGCCCTGGCTAGAGTTCTTTTATAATCATCATCAACTATTTCCCAGGCCCGGTCCAGCTCACTCTGTCGAAGATAAAAAT
>CAZXKH010000379.1:0-2617 GCA_964641385.1 uncultured Clostridia bacterium
GGGCATCCTGCATGGCCAGGGCATTGATTACCGTAGCCAGCATCCCCATATAGTCTGCAGTTCCCCGATCCATCCCCTTGGCACTGCCAGCAATTCCCCGAAAGATATTGCCTCCACCAACAACAATGGCCATTTCTACGGAAGTTTTAGAGACTTCCTTCAGCTTTTCAGCTATGGAGGCGATAAACCCGGGATCGATTCCATAGCTCTGTTTGCCGGCCAAGGCCTCACCACTTAACTTAAGAATAACTCTAGAAAACTCAGGGCTGACCATCAGTAAACCTCCAGTTAACAGATTATTATTTCGCCAGGTATAAGCAATAATCCTGCATAGATAAACTCCATTTTTTGCAGTAAAAAAGAGAACACCGAAGTGCTCTCTTTTTTTAAAATATTACTCTTTTTCCATTTCCTTCTGCACCTCAGCGGCAAAATCTTCCTCTTTTTCTTCCAGGCCTTCCCCCAGCTCAAAACGGGAAAAGCGCCTAATTTTAATGTTTTCACCCAGCCTGGCGATCATCCGCTGTAATAGTTCTTCAATGGTCAGGTCATTATCCCTAATAAATTCCTGTTCCAGCAGACACTCTCGCTGATAGAATTTACCCATTCTACCATCAACAATCTTCTCCACAATATGCTCGGGCTTGCCCTCATTTAAAGCCTGGGTCTTTAGAATCTCCTTTTCCCTTTCCTCTGCCTCCTCGGGTACATCCTCCGGAGAAACAAAGGAGGGATTCTGAGCAGCAATCTGCATGGCTATATCACGGGCCAGTGCTTTGAAGTCATCGGTCTTGGCCACAAAATCAGTCTCACAGTTAAGCTCAAGCAAAACACCGATTTTACTGCCATGGTGGATATAGGCCTCGATCAGCCCCTCAGCTGCCAGACGCCCACTCTTCTTTTCCGCCTGGGCCATGCCCTTTTCCCTTAAAAGGTCAACAGCCTCTTCGAGGTTACCCTCTGTTTCCTGCAAAGCCTCCTTGCAGTCTAAAACGCCGGCCCCTGTCTTTTCCCGCAGTTGTTTAATCAGTCCAGTGTTTACGGCCATTATCTTTCCCTCCTGAAAACCTATCTATCTTTAGACAGTTACTCTTCCTCTTGTTCTACCACCAGTTCCCCTTCATTATCCTCTGTTTCTAATTCAGCTTCATCTTCCAGGCCCTCTGAACCTGCTTCACGCAGCTGTTCTCCCTGCTTTCCTTCAAGGACAGCATCGGCTATAATTCCCGTCAAGAGTTTAACAGCCCGAATGGCATCATCGTTACCGGGAATAATATAGTCAATAAGATCGGGATCACAGTTGGTATCTACAATGGCAATGATGGGAATATTCAGCTTGTTGGCCTCAGCCACAGCAATGGCTTCCTTTCTGGGGTCAGCCACATAAATAGCATCAGGCAGCTGGCGCATCTCTCTGACTCCACCTAGAAAGCGAAGGAGCTTATCCCGCTCCCTTCTCAGAGCTGTAACCTCCTTTTTGGGAAGGACATCGAAGAGGCCCTCCTCCTCCATTCCTTCCAGCTCTTCAAGGCGGTCAATACGCTTCTGAATGGTTTTAAAGTTGGTTAGCATGCCACCCAGCCAGCGAACATTAACATAAGGCATACTACAGCGTGTGGCTGCCTTATAGATAGTATCCTGGGCCTGCTTTTTGGTGCCCACAAAGAGCACATTGCCACCCTCTGTTACCAGATCGCGGACGTAGTTATATGCCACCTCAGCCAGTTTTACTGTCTGCTGAAGGTCAACGATATAGATCCCGTTACGCTCAGTAAAGATATAACTCTCCATCTTGGGGTTCCAGCGCCGGGTCTGGTGACCGAAATGAACACCCGATTCCAGCAGCTGTTTCATGGTTACTACTGACATTATCCTGCACCTCCCTTCACGGTTTTATACCTCCCCTCAGCTCATCTTCCGCATCAACCTAAATACTCTTTAGGCACCAGATCCGGAATCCCTGAAGGTGTGTAGTTTTCGACACACTTGGTAGTATAACACAGATTAATTACAATATCAATAGCTGTCAAAGCTTTTTGTTATCTCCCTTAACCGTTTTGATTAGCACCAGGCCTGTATCAGTATGTAGTTCCATGGTCCGCCCGTAGTTCATACCTGTATCCTCCCCTATAATGGGGATATTATTCCTCTCCAGCAGCTCCTTAACCCGCCTGGTATTACGTTCTCCAATCCGCAGCTTACTGTTCTCATCTGGAAAGTTAAACATACGGGCACCACCAGCAATCTTGGCCTCCAGTGATGATTTCCGGATACCGTTTTGAACCATCTTCATCAGTAACAGCTCCAGAGCTGAATCAGCATACTTTTCCCTTTTTTTTCCCGCTCCCTCACGGTAACTGGGCAGCATAATATGAGCCATGCCACCATAACCTGATAAAGGATCATAGAGAGTGAAACCAATACAGGAAGCAAGACCGGATGTATATATATTTGCCGGCTTTCTTGCTACCTTCAAATCTGCCATCTTGACTTTAACTCGCATCACCACCTACTCCCAACGCAGATAAAATTTTGTGCAGGGCCTCTGGTTCTGGAATCAGGAAGAAATAACCCCTTTTATCCAGCTTTATGGCTTCGATAATAAAATCAGTCTCGA
>CAZXKH010000380.1:0-2611 GCA_964641385.1 uncultured Clostridia bacterium
GATAAACCTAACAGTGGCTTTAATACTGCTGGTACTTGTCTTCTTGCTTGGACCGACTCTCTTTATCCTTGACCTCTTAACTCATTCAACAGGTCAGTATTTACAGAATATAATTGGTATGTCCTTTGGCATGGATGCTGCTGGTGAAGGCACTGAGGGCTGGTATAATGCCTGGACAATATTCTACTGGGCCTGGTGGATTGCATGGGCTCCCTTTGTTGGAACCTTTATCGCCCGTGTATCAAGGGGTAGGACAATAAGGAACTTTGTTATAGGAGTTATGCTTATTCCTACTACCGTCAGTCTTGTTTGGTTCAGTGTCTTTGGTGGTTCAGCTCTCTTCATGGAACACTTTGAGGGAATAGCTATTTCAGAGGTTGTGGCTGCAGATGAGGCTCTAGGTTTCTTTGAGGCACTTAGTCACTTCCCGATGTCTTCACTGCTTATCTTTGCAGCTATGATTTCGGTTGCTATCTTCTTTACTACTTCCTCTGACTCAGGGACCTATGTAAATGGAATGCTGACTTCTGGTGGAGATCCAGATCCTCCACTTCGTCTAAGGATTACCTGGGGAGTTATTGAGGGTGCTATTGCTGCTGTATTGCTATTTAGCGGTGGCCTGGGGGCCCTTCAGACTTCATCCATTATTGGTGGTTTCCCCTTCATGATCATTATGCTGTTGATGGTTTACTGTCTCTTCAAGGCTTTATTCACTGAACTGCGTGAGGGAACCCTGCCAAAGGAAAGAAAGAGGATCCAGGATGCAATTAGGGATCTGCAGGAAAAACAACAACAAAAGGCGTAATACTCTGTTTGAGAAATAGATGCTAGTTAAATATGCAGCTGCTGCTTAAAGATGCAGTAGCTGCATATTTTAATATCTATTTAATAATCTGGAGGGTTCTCATGCATTTTCACAAGTTCTCTGGCTTAATTTTCACAATAAATTTTTTTACTGCAATAACCCAAATAATGTAAATAATTATTTATTATGGTTTTTGGTCTATTTATTGCTTATATTTGCTCTGGTACAAAAAATGCAACAAATAATCTGGATAAAATTATAAAAAGGGAAGAATATATGGGAAGAAGGGATCTTAGATGAGCTTAAGAGAAGACTTTAACAGCTGGTTGGAGCAGGAAAAAACAGAGCTGGTTGATTTTTTAAGACATTTTATATCTTATCAATCAATAAGGGAGCAGGAAGCTCAGCTACAACGGGAATTCATAATTCCCTTTCTTTCCAGTGAATTGAAGCTGGATCAGGTGGATGAGGTTACTGTTGATGAAGATAATAAACGGCCAAATGTTAATGGAGTGCTGCTGGGCAAGGAAGGAGGAAAAAATCTTCTTTTCAATGGTCATATTGATGTGGTTTCTGCTCCTCCCCGACAGAGAAAGAAGTGGAAGACAGATCCCTTTCAGCCTGTGATCAAAAAGGGCAGGCTTTATGGGAGGGGTGCTGTTGACATGAAAGGGCCTATCACTGCTCTTTTTTGGGCCATTAAGGGGTTCTTGGAACTCGGCCTTAGGCCGGATGGTGATATATTGTTAAACCTGGTGGTAGGTGAGGAGACCTGTGAGCAATCTCTGGGTGTTATACCTTCTGTAAAGAGCCTGCTCTCCAGGAGAGAGGGTATTGATTTTTGTCTTAATGTGGAGCCTACTGGCCTTGAGATCCATACAGTTAGTAATGGTAATTATGATTTCAGTATTGAAATTCAGGGTAAAGCCATTCATACCTCACAAAAAATGATGGCAGATTATCCCCAGCGCTATGGACTTCCCTCCGGAGCAGAGGTGGGTATTGATGCTGGATTAATCCTGGCTGAGGTACTTCAGCGGCTAAAAAGCCTTGAGCACAGATGGAATATGACCTACAGACATCCATTGCTGGGTGGTGGTGGGTGGCCGGTACCCATTGACTGCCAGGGAACAGGAAATACTTCTCTTAACTGTACTCTGATTAGAGCCGGTGATTATCTGGGTTCTCTCCCTGGTGATGCTTCTATTGAAGGCCAGATCTACTATCCGGTTAATGCAGATCCAGAGGTACTTCAGCGTGAAATGGAGGAGGTCTTACAGGGAGTGACTCTTGCCTTTCCGGGTTTGGATAAGGATTCCATTAGTGTCTGTTATGAAAAAAGGTGGCACTGGAGGCCCTTTGAGACCTCAAGGGATCATGAGGGGTGTCAACTGCTGGCAAGAGTTATTGAAGATCAGGGCCAACAGCCAATTTTTTCCGGCATGAGAAGTGTCCTTGATAATACCTATCTGGCGGAGATGGGGATCCCTGTAATTTCCTGTGGGCCCGGATATCTATCAGATGGTACCCATGGCCCAAATGAGAGTATTGAGCTGGAAAGTATCTATCAGGCGGCCTTAATCTATTTTGATTATATGGTTAGATGGAGCTGTAGCAACAATTAGTACATAATCTCTTTTTCCGGGATCATACTGGGCTGGTTTATCAAACTTAAAATAGTAAAGAGTGAGGGAAACTGGATTATCTGAAGGCTCATGCAGGATGGGATAAAGGTTTTTTTGCTGAAAGAACAGCTTTCCCAGACAAGAAACTGGCAAAATAATAAATTAACAACCATCTCCTTTA
>CAZXKH010000381.1:0-2609 GCA_964641385.1 uncultured Clostridia bacterium
GCCCTTTCATTAATCTCTATTAAGTGGTGTCTCTTTTCAGGCAGCACCTTCTCCAGTGAGGCCTGCACACTCTCTAAGGCCACCACCGGACGACAGCCCAGATAGGCTCCCAGGGCCACCATGTTCAAGACCCGCTCCTCTCCCAGCTCCTCCGCCTGCTCATTGGCATTAAGGCCCAACAGTTCAAGGTCCTGACGCTCAGGCGGGGTATTAATCAAAGAACTGTTATAAAGAAGCAGACCACCCTCCTTCAGCTGGGGCTCAAACTTCTCCAGAGAGGGAAAATTCATGGCAATTAAAGTGTCCGGAACCCTGATCACCGGAGAGGCTATCCTCTCCCGGGAGATTATTACCGTGCAGTTGGCAGTGCCCCCTCGCATCTCAGGCCCATAGGAGGGCATCCAGGTTACCTCCTTACCCTCTAGCATACCACCATGGGCCAGCAGCATACCCATAAACATGATCCCCTGACCACCAAAACCGGCCATTATGATCCCTTCCTGCTTAAACACTCTTAACCCCTCCCCTCTTCCCAGGTTACATACTCTCCCAGGGGATAAAACGGTAGCATCTTCTCCTCCAGCCACTCCAGGGCACCCTCCGGTGATAATCCCCAGTTGGTAGGACAGCTGGATAAAACCTCCACCATGGAAAAACCATGACCCGACTGCTGAACCCCAAAGGCCTTTCTAATTGCCTTGCCGGCCCGGCGCACCTCTCGAGGATTGTGTACCGATACCCGCGCTATATAGGCACTGCCCTCCAGGGTGGCCAGTAATTCCGATACCTTAATGGGATAACCCTCCCCCTCACCACTCCGACCATAGGGAGAGGTGGCAGTCCTCTGACCCAAAAGAGTGGTAGGGGCCATCTGGCCACCTGTCATTCCGTAGATGGCATTGTTTACAAAGATAACGGTTATCTTCTCACCCCTGCTGGCCGCATGAACTATCTCCCCCATCCCAATTGAGGCCAGGTCACCATCACCCTGGTAGGTAAAGACTGTCAAATTAGGCCTGACTCGCTTGATACCGGTGGCCACCGCCGGTGCTCGACCATGGGAAGCCTCCTGCATATCACAGTTAAAATACTCATAGGCCAGTACCGCACAGCCCACCGGCGCTATACCCACTGTGCTCTCACGGATACCATAATGGTCCATGGCCTCAGCCACCAAACGGTGGATTATCCCATGGGTACAGCCCGGACAATAATGAAACTCCTGCTCGGTTAATGATTCCGGTCGCCCCGCTACTCTCTTCATAACTCTTCCACCTCCAGCTGCCTGACACGCTCCACTATCTCCCCAGGAAAGGGCACCATACCACCCATCCGACCATAAAACTCCACTAAGGCTCTGCCCTCCACTGCCAGCCTGACATCCTCCAGCATTTGACCGGCACTCATCTCCACTACCAGCACTAATGAAACCCCTGCCACTGCCTCTCTCAGCTGTAAATAGGGAAAGGGATAGAGAGAAATAGGACGAAATAGTGCAGCCTCAATCCCCAGTGACCCCAGCTCCTCGATGGCACTCTGGCAGATACGGGCTGTGGTTCCATAGGAGACCAGCAGCACCTCCGGCTCCTCTGAACCCTCCTGCTGGTAACGAAGCTCCTCCCTGGACATCTGCTGATACTTGCCCTGTAAATGCTGATTGTGCTGCTCAAGCTTGCCAGGATCAAGATACAGGGAGTTGATAATGTTCTTCTCCCGACCACTGGCCCCGTCTGTAGCCCAGTCCTTGGCCGGCAGGGAAGGAAAGTCAAACTCAGGAAAGACCACCGGCTCCATCATCTGACCCAGTATGCCATCACCCAATATTAAGACCGGGTTGCGATACTTATCAGCCAGATAAAAGGCCTCCCCGGTCAAATCCACTGCCTCCTGAATGGATGAAGGCGCCAGCACCAGTAAACGATAGTCACCATGACCTCCACCCCTGGTGGCCTGAAAATAATCCGACTGAGCCGGCTGGATACCACCCAGACCGGGGCCTCCACGCATAATGTTCACAATCACTGCCGGCAGCTCCGCCCCGGCTAAATAAGAGATACCCTCCATCTTTAAACTAATTCCAGGGCTGGAGGATGAGGTCATAACACGAACACCGGCCCCCGCAGCACCATAGACCATGTTGATGGCCGCCAGCTCGCTCTCAGCCTGAAGATAGGTACCATCAACCTCAGGCAACCTCCGTGACATATAGGCCGGTAACTCGTTCTGGGGAGTAATGGGATAACCAAAGAAAAAACGACACCCGGCCCTGATAGCAGCCTCCCCTATGGCCTCGTTACCCTTCATTAATTGCTTCTCTGTCATCCGCCTGGCCCTCCTCTCAAGGGCGCTCATTCACCTGCCCTCTATTTATCAATCAACTACTGCTCACGATAGACCTCAATGGCAAGATCAGGACATATGTCCGCACAAAAGGAACAACCGGTACAGCGCTCCATATCCTCTAATTCAACCGGATGGTAACCACTGCTGTTAATCTCCCCGGAGACTACTATCAATTCCCGGGGACAGTACAGCTGACATAAATAACAACCCTTACACCGCTCAACATCTATCACCACTCGACCACTGGACATCTCTAATCACCCTCT
>CAZXKH010000382.1:0-532 GCA_964641385.1 uncultured Clostridia bacterium
CCCAGCTTTCTAATAGCCTCCACAAATTTATTGTAATCAACTGGTTTGGTAATAGAGTTGTTACAGCCCAAACGATGGCACTCCTGAATCTCCCGGGGATCATCGGTGGTAGTAATAACGATAATGGGCAGCAGCTTATATTCATCCTGGCCCTTGAGTTCTCGCAGCACCTCTACCCCATCAACCCTGGGCATTCTCAGATCTAAGAGTAAAAGATAGGAACACCCCTGCTGACGATGAGGTGGCTCTCCCCGCTGATAGAGAAAATCCAGCAGGCGGGCTCCATCCCTGAAACGAGTAATCTGATTGGTAATCCCGGCACGAAGGAGGTTTTTTTTAATCAGTAGAGCATGTCCCTCCTCATCTTCGGCGATTAGAATAACTACATCCTCTTCCATGGATATCTCACTCTCCCTTCTCATTCAGTGGCCGGTAGTATAAAATTGAAGCTGCTGCCCTGATTTTTATGAGATTCAACCCAGATCTCGCCTCCATCACCGGTTATAATCCGTCGGGCAATGGTCAGGCCCAT
>CAZXKH010000382.1:542-2608 GCA_964641385.1 uncultured Clostridia bacterium
CTCAAAGATCTTTTCCCTTTCCCTTTCGTCAATCCCCATTCCGTTGTCATCAACTCTGTAGCGAACAAAATCCCCTTCCCTGCTTCCAGAGACCCTTATTTCCAGTTTCCGCTCCGGATGACGGTATTTTAGAGCATTATGCAGTAGATTGGAGAAAACCTGGCTGATCTGGACCCGATCTCCAGTGGTTGGTGGCAGGGGATCAATTACCAGCTCCAGCTGGCCCTTATCCCTTAACTTATCAATCTGAAAGGCCAGCTCCTCCAGCACTTCCTGCAGCAGATCATCCATCTGAATTACCTCTTTTTGGAAAGCAGAACGGCCCAGCCGTGAAAGGCGGAGAATCCCCTTCAACAGTATGTCCATCCTGCTGGCACTGCGCTGAATATAACCAAGGGCCTCCTGAATATCATCCTTGACCACAGCTTCCAGCGATAAATAACCCGGCAGCTCCTCAAGGAGGCTCTCCAGTTCCTGACTAAAGCCCTGAATATTTAACAGTGGAGACCTTAGATCATGTGAAGCCACATAAAGCATCTCCTCTAATTCCCGATTCTTATTCTCCAGCCTCTGGTTCAACAGCTGCAGCTCTGCCTTCTGCTGCCTGCTCTCGGTAATCTCCCGGGTAAGCTCAATGGCTCCCGAAAGCTTGCCCTCCTGATCGTACATCGGATAGCTTCTGATGGACCAGTGTCTTCCCTCAGGGGTCTCGATAATATTCATATTGCTCTCTCCGGTGCTAAGGGTCTCCAGTACCGGACAGCCAGGACAGGGCTGATCTCTAAGTCCCCAGACCTGGTAGCAATAATTACCCAGGATTTGATCCCCATCACAGGCTGCAGCCTCAACAGCAGCCTGATTGGCCCAGGTAATCCTCATCTCCAAATCCTGGTAGACAACCAGCTCTGAGATGGCATTCAGGATGGCAGTGGCCCTCTTAAATCTTCTCCCCTGCTCTCCATCATCCCGAAGAGAACCTTTAATAACAGAAAGTACTCCGGTCACATCATCCTGGTAATTAGTAACTGGCTGGAGAAACAGCTCATATTCCAGCTCTTCTCCAGAAGGATCTGTGACCACCGCCTTTACCTCCCTGCCGGTGGCAAAGACTTCCCTCAGACCCTGCTCCCACTGCTCTCTTTCCACCGGGGAAAGAAAGCTGCTCAGCTTAGCTCCCAGGGCCTCATCCAGCTTTACTCCCCAAAGATCCTTCAGGCTGGAGTTGAGATAAAGGCAGCGCTGATCCCTGTTTATATAAAGCATTGGAGTTTCAATCTTATCCATCAACAGGGCAGATAGGCCCTCCTGACGCTCAAGCTCACTGATTGCCCTCTCCAGCTCCATGGCACCACCCCCGACATATTATTCGTTATTATTTCAATCTTCAACAAAAGGGATAGCATTCCTTGTTTTTCAGCCAAATTGCCTGGGAATTATATTATTTAATTCCAGGTTATTGCATTTAAGCCTTGCATTATTCTGGCTCCCAGGCATACTCATTAAAAGGAGTAAAAATACAGTTTCCTGATCTGAGCTTTGAAGGAAGGAATTAGAACACCAAAGAAGAAGGATAAAAAGAAACCCTATAAAGCAAAAAGCAAAAGGACTGGAAAAGAAAATTTTTATATTTGTTGGAGAGGAGCTGTTTTATGGACAGTATCTACAACTATCTACCCGAGATTATTAGAGCCAACTTTTATCTTTTTCTTTTGCTGATCATAATATATTTAGCCATTAAAATGGTACTCAGGATCCTGCTTTTTCGCTGGCTTAAGAATAAATCATTTGTCCAGAAGCTGATTAGAAAGGCTCAGTCAATCTTCCTTGAAGGTGACTAGTCATCAAAGGAGAGGAGAGAACCGTACAGGGAATCTCGTACCCCTTACTGCAATCTATTAGAGTATGCAGAGGGTACTGGTATGCGGTTTAACCACCTTCCTCCCCAATCTCTTTCAAGCCTGAGCTATTTTTATCAATAGAGTAAGACCAGCTTCACAGCTGGGACCCCTCATCAAACTGCACGTACGGTTTTCCCGTATACAGCTTACCGCAGCTGTTGCCCCTTT
>CAZXKH010000383.1:0-2597 GCA_964641385.1 uncultured Clostridia bacterium
TAGATAAAAAAGACATACAGGATAAAGAACTTGACCCCCAGAAAACTGAACAAAAAAAGAAAGAAAGGCCCACCACCCCTCAAAAGGATAAAGTAAGAAAATCCAAAGAAGATGATAGAGAAAAAATCAGGGTAATTACTCCTCCCCCCCAATTACCTAAGCAATTACCCACCAGGGAAAAAGCCAAACCTTTGAAAAGTACAAAAGTGCAGGACGCCATAACAGAAAGAAAGGAGGTTTTCCCTTTGGCGGATGAAGACAAAGACCTGCAAAAGCTGATCAATAAAGCCTTCTCTGCCAGAAAAAGGGAAGGAGATGATCGGGCACTGTTATTATTTAATCAGCTGCTGGAGACAGCTGATGACACCTATATCAAGGGAATGATTCTCTCTGAAATACTATCAATTTATAAAAAACAGGGAGAATATGAGGAAGCAGTAAATTTAATAAAAGTTTTTCTTAAGAAAAACAGTGATGGTATTAAACCCTCACTACAAAAACACCTTAAAGCATTGATGCAATACCTAAACCGATTAAATGAACTGCTGGAAAAAGCACAGTGCAAAGGAATTCCCTATGAACAGGTACCACCCCTTATTAAGGCCAGGGCGGAAAAAATTTTTAATGAGTAAAACAAAATATTAATAATTAAGGAGGACAATGAAGATGCGGAGCAAGGATCTTATTGGTCTACCATTAATCAGTATTGCTACTGCAGATGAGCTGGGTACCGTTGGTGAAATTGTTGTCAACCCGGGGCAAAAGGTGGTAGAATTTCTACTGCTGGAAAGGAAAGAAAATGATGAATATACTGGTATCCCCTTTAGCCAGATTAAGGGTATTGGTGATTATGCTGTCACTGTGAAGAACAAAAATGTAATGATCGATGTCATGAAGGTCGGGCTGTTAAAAGAGATGATAGAAAGGGATATTAATCTTATCGGAGCTCGAATTATCAGTGATCAAGGGAAATTACTTGGTCAGGTAACAGAATACTCATTAGAACTAGAAAGTGGAAAGCTCAAGGATCTATACTTTGAAAACCAGGACAAAAAAGAAGCTACCATCGAAGCTGATAGTGTGGTAACCATTGGCAAAGAGAGGATTATAGTTTCAGAACAAGAAAAAGAGGTTACCGTACAAAAAAAGACCCAGCCTTCCAGTAACATTAAAACCGAAAAGGAAGAGATACAAGAAAAGATGCAAGAAAAGAAGCTAAATAAAGAGCAGGATACTACCAGAAAAAAGGAAAAGAAAGAAGCCGATGCAGAAGGTGGAGGAGTACTTGGAGCCAGTAAAAAAGAGGAAGAGGATCCGGCCAAAGCAATTATATCTAGAAAAAAACAAGAACTGCTGGGCAAGACACTGCTTAAGGATATTAAGACAGGAGATGGCCGAATTGTGGCCCGCAAGAATGAGAAAATAACTGAAGAGCTATACAGTCGAGTTGAGAATTTAGGATATGAAGTCTTTATTGAGCTGGCCACTTCAGTAAAGGAATGAACCTGTCTTAATTTCGGGGGTTACGTAAATGGCAGTCAATTCTAAGAAAGTTCTGATCGGTATAATTATTTGCTCTCAGGCACTCTTAGGGGTGGGGGCTGGAGTAATGTCTGTCAGCTATTATTATTCCAGCCATGACTACTTTCTTCCTGGAACTTATGTCTTTGATATTCATGTAGGTGGCATGACTCCAGAAGAGGCTGAAGAAAAAATAAATCAGGAGCTGGACTTCCCTGAAAAAATATATTTGAATTGGAATGATGAAAAGTTTATCATACCCCTCCCCCCAGATACTATCCGCTATTCTTTAACTGATGTTATAGAGCAACCATATAAATATGGTGAAGAACAGGATCTTTTTGACCTTATTAGATGGAGGCCTAATGAAAGAAGAATTGGTGTTCCAGTAGATATTTCAACCTCCTATCTTAAAGAAAGAATTAAAGAGTTAAAGCCTGAGATCGACAGAGATCCTAAAAATGCTGAGTTATTAATCGAAGATGGGGTGCCATCAGTTAAAGAAGATAATGAGGGGTTTGCACTTAGAGTTGATGAATCCCTAAAAGAGGTTATAGAAAGTATTGAATATGGCATATTTACAGATATATCACTAATAGTTGATGTTATTGAACCTGAAGTCAGGAAAGGGGATCTGCCTGATTTTAGTTATAAGCTTGCCTCCTACAGTACCTCCCTTGATAAAGAACAGGAGAATAGATATCATAACATAGCCCTTACTCTTGATTTAATTGGCAACTATGTTATTGAACCCGGTGAGACCTTTTCCTTCAATGAAGTAGTTGGTGAAAGAACCCAGGAAAAGGGCTTTAAAAAGGCAACCGTTATCGATGGTAATAGATTTATTCAGGATACCGGTGGTGGTATATGTCAGGTAGCCACAACCATTTACCAGGTTGGACTGCGAGCAGAAATGGAAATAATAGAGAGATACCCCCATACCAAGCCAGTAAATTATGTGCCAATTGGATTTGATGCCTCTATTGTTTACAACCATATAGATATTAAGATTCATAATAACCGTGATTTTCCACTGCTTCTTACATACAGGTTAAATGATGAACTACAGTTGAGTA
>CAZXKH010000384.1:0-2589 GCA_964641385.1 uncultured Clostridia bacterium
ACTTTACTTTATTTAGTTTTCAAGGTTCATTTTAAATAAGGCCTGAATAGTTACAGCTACCCATTTTCTCAAGTCCATCAGCAGAGCTTTCCCAAAACTGCGGAATATTATTGCTCTTAATGACTTTAGGTGGCTGGTGTGCTTAGTGTCTATTGCATTATCAACTAAATTCAAAACCATTGCTAAATTGGGGATTCAGTAAGCTTTCATCTTATACAATCAACTTTAATTATCTATGACAAGAATTCTCCATATCATTAAAACTACTTGAAAGCCATAACCCAGATATCATTAAAAATAAAGGCTTTATATCTAACAGGTTAATTTTATCAGTTATTTTTACACCAGCAGAAACCATAATGATCTAAATGGAAACAAGAATATTTACATTTAGAACAACAACCTGAAACAATCCTTCAACAGCATCGCTGAGCCAGTATTAAACTTAACATCACGTGGTTTAGTGCAAGTTTTTTTGGAATTCTTGCTCATGACAATAGGAAGGGCGGATAAGATATCAACTATCTTTCGATAGAAATTAATTAATATTTGCATCAGGACTAATAATTATTTGAGCTTAGGTGCTGCCTTAATACTAAAATATACTTTCTGGCAACTTATCATTTTCCTGAATATATTCGTACATACTATTCAATTTCTCTCTAATATCAATCCCACTACTGGCAACCCTTTCATATTCCTGTACCCAGTAATCTTTTAACCCATACTCGAATAATATTCTTAAGAGTATATATAGTGATACCTCTTTATTCTGCTCCATATTATTCTTCCAGTAATAATTGATGCCATTTTCAATTTCATGCAGTTCTATGGATAAACGTAATGCCATTTCCACCAGATTATTGACCTTCCTTCTTTTATTATATTCTGAACCATGTTCAGAATTACTGAGAGCTACAACTTCTTTTAATACTTCATCACACTGGTTAATTGCTACCTGCTTTGCATCTGCAGTAGACAGGTTTTCTATTAGTACTTTAAAAAGGTCAGAGTATAATGTATCAGTGTCAAGGTAGTTATTAATTACCAGCTCAATCATTGTCTTTACTGATTCATCATTGATACCATAACTAAATTTTCTTTTAATTATCCCATTAAGGAGGGAAGTCTGCTCTATCCCCACTGAACGAAAAGGGTTATCGGAAGAAAAAATAACATAAGCACAGCCATATGTTAACACTTCATATAGCTGTTGAAGCAATAAGGTAGCTACTTCACCCTCTTCATCATCTAACCCCACTTGATATAGATCATTTATAAATCTCTTTACCTTAAACCTCCACTTGGAACGTTCTTTTTTATGCACATAACTGTTAGGAGCAAAATAATACTGTTTATATGCGTAATCAACGAACTCCTCTACATCAATCTCTAAAAAATCCAGATCAATCTTCTTTTTTGTTTTTTTTCTTCTTTTGTTTTTTTCCTTAAATGCCTGCACATCTCTAACCATCTCATCGATATTTTTTTCCTCACGCAGTTTTTTAGGCATGGCCTTATACATTTCTGCAATTAAGACCTTCATATCCTTGGCAGAATAGCTCTTCAATATTTCTCTTACTTCTTTAATATACATCTTTTCCTCCATTCTCGCTTTAAATAATTTCTTGTTCTTTAAAGATCTCCGATATTTATATTTTCTGCATGGATATTATTTGTCCTTTATATCAAAAAAAAGGATTATTTAATTTAATCAGCTAGGCCGAGCAAATGTTTATTTAGAACTGTTAATTGCGTTAAAGAGTAGCTTATAAAAAAATAGACCAATTGCTTTCTTCCAAAAACTAATATGACAATCATAGTAAAAGGGAGCTTGATCCCAGCCCCTTTGTTCCCAATATTTCCTGTCCTCTTCAAGGACATTCATTGCCAGCACTTTTTGGACATTAAAATTAATAATCTGTTTTAAAGATGGCTTATACTCATCCCTTTTATTGTATAAATGCCAGATAAAGCTATCGATATCTTTTAATGTAACACCCTCTTCTAGCTCCCTGATAGTTTTTGATATCCTGTCGGTAGGATGTAGTCCGATAGTCATAGCCACTTTTTCAATATATTTTTGTACATAGTTAAGAGAACCACCAGCAGTAGTGACAACAGACATTTCTGGCAACCCTACAAGCTGTGGTCTATGATACCAGTGACACAGTCTATCGATAAAAATCTTTAGCGTACCTGTAACATTACTCATGTAAACCGGAGAACTAATTATCACACCATCACAATCTATTATCTTATCTATCAGCTGATGCATATCATCCTCAAGGGGACAGTTTCCAGCACGCATACATGTTTCGCAACCTATACATTGTTTCACATCATAATCTCCCAGGCAAACTATCTCGGTATCTATATTCTGATCCTTAAGAACTGCAGCTATTTGCGTTAAAACAAGAAGGGTATTTTGTTTGCGCCTGCTACCATTGATGGCCAGTACCTTGATAAAAACACCTCATTTTTGCCTCATCGCTAGTTCAGCATGAACAGCAATATATTATTCCCTAATTATGTTTCAGGGTATGATGAACAATAGCATATTTATTTCTTTTGGATTAAGGTTAATCT
>CAZXKH010000385.1:0-2579 GCA_964641385.1 uncultured Clostridia bacterium
TAGGAAAAATGATAATTTTCTGGTATAGTATATACTATTGAAAAGACTGTCCTGCTGCAAGTTTACCAGGCAAAAGACAGTCCAATCGACGCATATGGAAAAGGAATAACCATGCCAACAGTTCCACCGAAGGAGAAATACTGTCCTGAATCATCATCTCCAACGGGGATAATATAATCGGCACCAACATTAACATAGGGCCATAAGGCAATTACTGTTCCCCAACCCCAGTAAGGATTGAAATTATCGTATTCTGCAGGGCTAAAATATGTCTTTTGGCTGTAGCCAAGACCTAGGTTAAAACCTCGATAACCTATTAGCTGATCATTCTCATCATAGTTGGCCCAGCCAAAACTTGGGAAATCAAGTCCTACAGTATATTCAGGGCCCTTATCCATTGTTATTACATTAGAATCAGCACTGGCAAATCCAACAAAGACAAAAACCATAAATACTGCAAGCATTGAAACCAGCAACTTCTTAATAGTCATCACCTCCTTTTAGTAATCCCTCATATTATTAATTAAACAAAAAGGAAATAATACCTTCTAATAAATCCTATATTCTGGATTGCAGCTGCCAGTAAAAAATTATTTTCTTAGTCAAACTATGCTCACTCTTTAAATAATTATATATCCAGGAAGGGTTGCTGGAGTCATTATTGATTCCCCGAACAGCCAAGACCTTTAACTTATTATTAGCAAGATGTCCACTTGCAAACATTTTTTGCTGGTATAAGAATTGCTATCCTGCTACCTGCCAAATCCAGCTATTATTTCTTTTAACAAGCTTTAGCTGATCAGGATTCATTTGCTTATACGATTTATCTGTTAGCTTAAGGTAGTTTTTCCTGCAAGTATACCCACTTCCCTGTAAAGCCTGAGATAAACCCAGTTGCCATGAATACTGAAAGATAAAGCTGATCCCATAACATCCAGAGTTTACCTTTTTAGTATTCGATTTAGAATACTCAGCTCTACGCACCTATTCATTCTTTACCTTATTACCTCGTCAGCACGAGGTCTACTTATGATAGCAGAAAACCCCTGTAAAGCAGACATCAAAACTGTTGTAATTGCCCTTCTTCAATTATCCAGATTTATCAATGTATATGCCACTGCTCCTACCATTCAGAGCTGTTTAAACATATACGACAAAGCTACCCACTTGAGCATCATCTGCAGGTGTCACAACCTGGATAGCCTGGCCAGTTGAAATTAGAGCAGGCAAATAGGGCCTCTAACAAGCCTCTGCAAACTCGCCAGGGTTTGCTGGAGGTAGCTGGCTTTCATTCTCACACTTAAAATGATGAGTCTTGCTGGCTACAACTCGTTAATTTTTCCCATACTTTCTATTGCTATTTCCAGCGCCTTATCATCGATCCAGTGATGAGTTACCAGGCGTGCCTGCCTGGGGCCAAAGGAGGTAACCAGCACACCGGCTTCTCTGCTTAGAGCCAGAAACTCATCCATTTGATAACCAGTCTCTTCAAAATCAAGTACCACTATATTGCTCTGGACTGCATCCAGCTCCACTTTAAAACCAGGCAACTTATTCAGCTCCCGGGCCAGTTCCCGGGCACGACGATGATCCTCCTTTAATCTATCTACCATCTTTTCAAGGGCAATAATACCAGCAGCTGCCAGAATACCTGCCTGACGCATTCCTCCCCCCAGGAGTTTCCTCATCTTTCGCGCTTTCTTGATAAAATCACTGCTGCCGGCCAGCATGGAGCCCACAGGAGCACCCAATCCCTTGGAGAGACAAAACATTACCGAATCAGTATATTGAGTAAGTTCCTTTACATCACAGCCCAGCGAGAGGGCTGCATTGAAGATACGGGCCCCATCAAGGTGTGTGGGAAGCCCGGCCTCTGTAGCCACTCTAAAGATGCCCTCCATTACCTCCGGTTCATAAACCTTTCCCCCCAGACGGTTATGGGTATTCTCCATGGTGATCAGACCGGTCTCAGGGAAGTGTATATTTTCTCCACGGATGGAGGCCTTAAGCTCCTCAAGATCGTAATATCCATCACCCTCATCACTGACACTCATCACCTGCAGTCCTCCCAGACGGGCCAGCCCACCCGCTTCATAAAGAAAGATATGGGCCCTGGGATGGAGTATAATCTCCTGCCCGGGGGTGGTATGGGCCAGCACTGCAGCCTGGTTGCCCATGGTCCCTGTGGGGAGAAAGAGGCCCTCCTCCTTACCCACTTTTTCTGCCGCCAGCCTCTCCAGGCGGTTGATAGTGGGGTCTTCACCGTAGACATCATCTCCAACCTGAGCCTCAGCCATGGCCTTTCTCATCTCAGCTGTTGGTTTAGTTACCGTATCGCTGCGCAGATCAATTGCCTTCTCCAATACTGCTCATCCTTTCTCTTTTATGATCTCAACATAATAATCAACAAGAGCCCTGATCAACCTCTCACCCATCTCTTCCCTGGCCAGAGTGGGATCACCCAGAACACCCAGCCGGGAAATGGCCCCAATACCTTCCTCCTGCATTTTCTTGCGATCAAATTCCCCCACATAGCCCTTTTTCAGCTGCTGATAACGCACTGAATCAGGTTCAGAGGC
>CAZXKH010000386.1:0-2570 GCA_964641385.1 uncultured Clostridia bacterium
AAAGAAAAAAAAGAGTCTGAACCGGCTAAGGAAATAAAAAAGGATGCCCCCAGCTTTAAAACCAGTAACACCATTAAGATAGAGGTCAAGAGGCTTGACAGCTTGATGAACCAGACGGCAGAGCTGGTTTTAAGTAGAACTCAGATTGAGGATTATGCCAGAAGAAACGAATTGACTGAATTAAATAAAATGTTAAAGTCTTTACATATGATCACTTCAGGTTTACAGAATTCTATTATGGAGATCAGAATGGTACCCCTGCAGCAGGTCTTTCGCCGCTTTCCTCGCATGGTAAGGGATCTAAGCCAGCAGGTTGACAAAGAGATTAATTTAATCATTGAGGGAGAGGATACCGAGCTTGATCGGACAATAATAGATGAGATCGGTGATCCCCTTATTCATTTAATTCGTAATTCAATTGATCATGGTATTGAACCCAGGGGAGTTAGAAAAAAGAAGGGTAAGGATACTCAGGGAACGGTTAAAATCATGGCCTATCACGAAGGTGACCAGGTGGTAATTGAAATATCTGATGATGGCAGTGGGGTTAATGTTGAAGCCATTAAGGAGAAGGCTATTAATAAGGGCCTGACAACCAGGGAAGAGGTTGAAAAGAAGAGCTTTAAAGAGCTGCTAAACTACCTCTTTAACCCGGGCTTTAGTACCAGTAAAGGGGTCAGCGATATATCTGGACGGGGTGTGGGATTGGATGTAGTTAAGACCTCCCTGCAGAAACTAAATGGTTCAATAGAAATTGAGAGCCAGAAAGATGAAGGTACTACCTTTATCATGAGACTTCCACTGACACTGGCCATTATTCAGGGCTTTATTGTTAAGGATGACGGCAAAAAATATATTGTCCCCCTCACCTCAATACAGGAGATTCTAAAGATATCAAGGGATAAATTGAAAACAATTCAGCAGGAGAGAGTCATAAAGATACGTGATAATATAATTCCACTGCTATCACTAAAGGAACTGCTTGAGAACAATGGAGAAAGGCGTGAAATAGAGGAAGAAGTTTCTGTTGTTGTTGCCGAGGAGGCAGGTAATTATATTGGATTGATTGTAGATGAAGTTCTTGGTCAGCAGGAGGTTGTTATCAAGCAAATAGAAGGTGATCTGGGAGATACCTCTGAATATGTAATTGGCGCTACTATACTTGGAGATGGGAATGTAGCCTTAATTATCGATTTTAAGGGTCGTGCCAGGAAGATAGAGGAGGTTTACAATGAGTAAGGAGATACTGGTTGTTGATGATGCCCGCTTTATGAGAATTACCCTATCAAAGATGATTGAGGAGCATGGTTTTCAGATTGCTGGAGAAGCAGAGAATGGTTTAGATGCTATAGAAAAATATAAAGAGCTTTCACCTGATCTGGTAACAATGGATATTACCATGCCCGAGATGAATGGGATCGATGCCATTGAAAAGATTATGGAGATCGATCCTGAGGCCAAGATAATAGTCTGCAGTGCAATGGGTCAAAAGGCAATGGTAGAGGATGCCATTAAGGTGGGTGCTAAGGATTTTATAGTTAAGCCCATAAAATCAGATAAGCTGGAGAGTGCCCTCAAGAACCTCCTGGGGTGATATAGGTAAAGATGACATATAAAATCATGGTAATTGATGATTCGGCTTTTATGAGACGTCTCATCTCTAAGATGCTTGATTCGGATCAATCGCTGGAGGTTGTTGGTACTGCCAGGAATGGCAGGGAAGGGTTACAGAAATTTGATAAGTATCAACCGGATTTAATTACCCTTGATCTCAACATGCCAGAGATGGATGGTCTTGGTTTTCTGGAAGCAATAAGGAAGGATGAGCGGCAATTCCCTCCAGTTATTGTTCTCAGCAGTTTAACTAAAAGCAAGAGGGATGATTCGACCATTCTGGCTCTTGAGCTGGGTGCCTTTGATTTTGTCCCCAAACCTTCAGGAGAAATTTCCCTTGATCTGGAGAATATTAAAGAAGAATTGATCAGCAAGGTTAAAATGGCTGTTCAACACTCTGGAGGCACCTTTCCTCAGGTACAAAAGGACATCCGGGAAAAGAAGAGCGGCACTGTCTCACATTCCAGGGTGAAGAATGTTGAAGGCACAATTCTTTTGATTGGGGCCTCTACAGGTGGGCCAAGGGCCATTAAGGAAATACTGACTTCATTTGAAGGGGATTTTCCCACCGGTATTATTGTTGTTCAGCATATGCCGGCTGGCTTTACAGAAAATTTTGCCAATAGATTGGATGACTTATCAGCTTTAAGGGTAAAAGAGGCCAGTGAAGGTGACAGAATAGAGACTGGCCTGGCTCTAGTAGCACCTGGTGATTATCACCTGGTGCTGGGAGATAATATGCGGATTAAACTGCTGCAAACACCACGTATTCACGGTGTTCGGCCTGCAGTAGATGTTACATTTAAATCAGTGGCGGAGAAATATAAAGAGACAACTATTAGTGTGCTCTTGACAGGAATGGGCAAGGATGGTGCCAGTGGAATGGCAGTGATTAAAAGGTACGGGGGAGTAACAATAGCCCAGAATGAAGAAACATCGATTATATTTGGTATGCC
>CAZXKH010000387.1:0-2569 GCA_964641385.1 uncultured Clostridia bacterium
TAATATACCCTTCTATTATGTAGTAATTGGTTTAGCAATCATTTCCTATATCATACTGCGATTCTTTATAAACTCTCAGATGGGATTTGCTTTTTCTGCCATTGGCCAGGATCTGGAGGCATCACACGCATCAGGGGTTCAATCCACCAAATACAAGATCATTAATTTCACTATCTCCTGTGCTATTGCAGGGCTTGCAGGCTGGTTTTATGCTCATTATTTCCGTATCTTAACACCTGATGTTACACATACCAGTCAGACGGTTGAGATACTGGCTGTTTCATATATCGGTGGTAGGGGATCACTATGGGGTAGCTTTGTATCAGCACTGACAGTCTTTCCACTGCTGGAGTTATTGAGGCCTATCCCAGAATTACGATTATTTGTTTATGGATTTCTGCTGATACTGGTCATGATCTATTATCCAGGGGGTTTGGCTGAGCTTTTAAGTAGTGCTAACAGTAAAATAAATGAATTTTTTGCAGGGCACAGGCAGATAGAGGGGGATGAAAATAAAAATGCTTAGGAGGTGATGGCCGAAAAAAAACAATATCTGCTGAAGCTGTTATCCGGTTAAAACAACCAATTACAGGGGGTAATAATAATGAGAAGAGTACTATTGGTTGCTTTACTGGTAGCTGGTTTACTCTTGTTCTTTGGTGCAGACCTGGAAGTTATGGCCCAGGATGAGGTTCTGACTATTGGTGCTGTGGCACCACTTACTGGTGAGAGTGCCAGAGTGGGAGAAGAGTTTCAGGGTGCGGTAGAAATGGCTTTATCAGAGATTGACCATCAGATTGGTGACTATGAGATCGAAGTGATATGGCTGGACTCAGAATCGGATACAGCCATGGCGGCACAGGCTTATGAGATGGCCATTATGCGTGATGGCATGGATCTTGGTTTCTTGAGCTGGCACAGCTGGGTTGGTGTGGGTCTGATGGATATATCTGCCCAGCACCAGATCCCACATTTCTTTGGCTATGGCTCTACAGAGGTTATCAACGAGAACTATGAGGAGAATCCCGAGCTCTATTCCTACTGGATGGGTAAGGGCTGGCCCATGCCAGGAGATTTAACAGATGGTTACGTGGAAGCCGTTGAAGAGGCAATTGAAAAGGGAATATGGGAGCCCAAAAACAGGAGAGTTGCCATCTATGGTGATGATACAGACTGGGGTCGTGACTTTGGATCAGGAATAGCCGATCAATTCGAAGAAGCTGGATGGGAGGTAGTTACTCGTCAGTTCTTTGGTACAGACGAGACTGATTTCTACCCATTACTGGAGAGGTTTAGAGCAGATGATGTCAGTCTGCTGGCCGGTACTATTGGTTCTGTAGATGCTTTTTCAGCCTTTATTAGTCAGTGCCGGGACATTGAGCTGGAGAGTGTAATTATTGCTGATGGTCTGGGCTGGGTTGGTGAATGGTATGAGATGACCGGTGAAGCATCAAATTATGTGCTTGATCAGATTCCTCAGTGGGCTACAGATGAAGCAATAGCCTTTAGAGATGGCTTCGAGGAAGAGTATGGTTTCAGCCCCAGTCCCACATCTGCAGCTTTAACCTATGATTATACCAACTTCCTGATTAAGATACTGGAGGAAACCTATCAGGAGTATGGTGAATTAAACAGCCAGGTTATACACGAATTTGGGCTGGATAAGCTGATGACCGGAGAGATCACCTATACCGATGGTCTGGTAATGAATGAGCTGAAATATACTGAAGATGTCTGGCCTGACCCAGTGGTTGGTCCCGAATACTATATGTTCCCCGTTGTTCAGTACCACGAGGGTGAGGATGATGTCATTTGGCCCTCTGACTGGGCAGACAGGGAGTTTCAACTGCCAGGCTTTCTAGAGTAATACATCTGGGCCATCAAGACAGGAGCCGGGTGGCTGTCAACAGGGCAGTCACCCGGCCCAAACAAAGATCAATTTATCAGCCGAGGTGGTTATTAGATGTTAAAAACAAATAATCTCACCAAGAAGTTTGGAGGTTTATTCGCCCTGGATGAAGTATCACTGGAAGTAAAGGAAGATGAAATATTTGCCCTTATTGGCCCCAATGGGGCCGGGAAATCAACTTTCGTTAATACAGTGGTGGGCATGTATGAGCCCAATAAGGGTAGTGTATATTTTGACGGTGATGATATTACCAGCTGTTCACCAGTTGAAGCCTGCAGGAAGGGAATAGCCCGAACTTTTCAAACTGTACGCAGCTTCCACAAGATGTCAGTCTTGCAGAATGTTATGATTGGAGCCATCTTTGGACGGGAGGAAAGAGTGCCTACTTCCGAGGCCCGAGATATAGCTCTGGAGACCCTTGATTTTGTGGATTGTGAGTTTGCTCCTGAAACACCGGCCAGCAGTCTGAATTCAGTCCAACTAAAGAGAGTGGAACTGGCCAGGTGTCTGGCCACAGATTGTAAGCTGCTATTTTTAGATGAAGTAGCAGCCGGTTTGACCCCGGGAGAACTCTCAGGTTTTATAGATCTAATTAAAAAAGTAAGAGCAGAGAAAAACCTGACCATTATGGTTATAGAACATCTAATGAAATTTATCATG
>CAZXKH010000388.1:0-2550 GCA_964641385.1 uncultured Clostridia bacterium
CTGTTAATGCCTCCCGTAAACTGGTTTGCTGTACATCAAGAAAAACAGCCTGCAGGCAAATCGCAGACTGTAAAGAGTTCAAGTTTTGATATTAAATTAAAGCAGATATCTGCGCAAAAGATCAAGGCCCTTCTGTGCCGCCTGCTCTTTAATCTCCTCTCTCTGACCCCTAAATTTATTGCTGACTACCCTTTCAAAGTCTGTTGAGGAGAGAGCAAAATAAACCAGACCTACGGGTTTCCCCTCTCCCCCACCACCGGGGCCGGCAATGCCGCTGGTGGCCAGGGACAGATTACTGCCAGTTAGCTGCCGGACATTCTCCGCCATTTCAGCCACCACTTCTTTATTAACTGCACCCCTTTCTCTTAACAGCTCCGGTGCAAGGCCAAGAATTTTCTCCTTGGCTTGATAGGTATAGGTAACCAGTCCGGCTTTCAGTACACTGGAGGCACCGGGGACATTGGTTATGCGGTGAGCAATTAACCCACCTGTACATGATTCTGCCAGACTGAGAGTCAGCTCCCTTTCCTGCAAGAGCTTGAGCACAGTATCCTCCATTCTTTCTTCATTAAGGGCATAGATATTATCCTCCAGCCTTGATCTAATCCTTTTTTCCCAGGGATCAATCAGTTTCCTGGCTTCATCCTCATCGGAAGCCTTGGCTGTCAGGCGGATCTTTACACCATCTTTATCTGCCAGCAAAGCAATGGTGGGATTGCTCTGGGACTGAAGAATATCCTCAATTCGATCCTCAAGGGTAGATTCCCCCAGGCTGTATACCTTTAAGAGACGTGAAAAAAGCCCCAGCTTGCTCCTGTGTATCTGCCTGAGATAGGGGATCAGGCTCTCGGTTACCATTGCCTTCATCTCCTGCGGCACACCGGGGAGAGAAATTATTGTAGCCTCATCACTCTCCACTAAAAAACCGGGGGCCGTTCCCACTGGATTGGGGATAACACGAGCCCCCTGGGGCAGGAAAGCCTGCCGGCGATTATTTGGTGTCATCTCCTGTTGATAGGAATCAAATAATTCAATTATTGCTTCCAGTGATGGTTGGTGCAGTACAAGCTCTAGATCAAAGGCCCGGGCTACAGCCTTTCTGGTAAGATCATCCTTTGTCGGTCCCAGTCCACCGGTGGTAATGATCAGGTTTGATCTATTCAGAGCCACCTTAAGGGCCGTGGTTAAGTGTTCCAGATTATCTCCAGCCGTGGAGTGGTAATAGAGATCTACTCCCAGACTGGCCAGTTGCCTGGAAATGTAAACTGAATTGGTATCTGTTATCTGTCCCAGGAGCATCTCAGTGCCAATGGAAACAATCTCTGCCTTAATATTGCTCAGCTTCTACACCTCCAGTGTTTTAAGCGATTCTCTCTGACTGCATAAGCTGCCGCAGCTTCTTGCCCGGAATACTCTCATTCTCCAGCAGAATTTCAACTACTATTTTTAGGACACCAATCTTTTCCTCCAGCAGCTTCCTGGTTCTATCCTTTTGTTTTTCGATAATCCCGCTCATGGTACGGTGCAATAACCTCTGGGGCAGGTCATCTCTGCTGACAATTCCCAGTCTGGACATCCCTGAGAAAATAATTTTCTTGGCCAGCTTGGTGGCTCGCTGCAGGTCGTTTTCAGCCCCGGTACTGTGGTTTTTTAGCAGCAGTTCCTCTGCCACTGCCCCGGCAACACAGATAGATATCTGGTTCTCTAAATATTCCTTGGTTTCCAGATAATAGTCCTCTTCCGGGTTCTGACGGGTATATCCCAGGGCCCTGCCCCTGGAGGTAATGGTGATATTGGAGACAGAGTTGGGTTGCAGTCTTTCACTTGCAAGCCCATGGCCTGTTTCATGGATGGCTATTCGCTCCAGCTCTGCCCGGGAGGGTTTGCGGTTAATCTTTTCACCCATCATCACCTTATCAATAGCCTCAGTAAAATGATTTTGACTAATCTCATTCCTTTTTTCACGCATGGCCAGGATGGCAGCCTCATTGGTTAAACTCTCCAGATGGGCCCCTGAGAAACGGAAGGTCTCCCTGGCAACTTTATTGAGATCAGCATCTTTTGCCAGTGGTTTATTCTGGGTGTGAATACGCAGGATTTCCAGTCTTCCCTCATAGTCCGGGAGATCAACCTCCACAATTCGATCGAAGCGGCCCGGTCTCATCAGTGCCGGATCCAGCATATCAATACGGTTGGTGGTGGCCATTAGCAGGGTTTTAATCTCATCATCAATTGATAACCCATCCATCTCCACCAGCAGCTGGTTCAGTGTCTGATCGTATTCTAGATGGTTGGAAGTCTGTCCCCTGGTACTGCCCAGCACCTCAATCTCATCAATAAAGATAATACTACCACTCTTCTTTTTTTTGGAGGCCTTTTCACGTGCCTCACGAAAGATCTTTCTTACCCTCTGTGCTCCCACCCCTGCATACATCTCTATAAACTCGCTACCAGAGGTAGAGATAAAGACAGAATCAGTGTAACTGGCGGCTGCCCGGGCCATTAGTGTCTTGCCGGTGCCCGGTGGTCCGCTGAGTAAGATTCCCTTCA
>CAZXKH010000389.1:0-2548 GCA_964641385.1 uncultured Clostridia bacterium
TTAAATTATTCACACTCTAATTTCTAGGTTTGATCCATAAAGATTGACTCTTCAATACTAACATGAAAATCTTTGTTATTATTTCCATCCAAAATACTCGGGTAAACAATAGCACCATCTGCCGATTAACGCTAAACTATTAAGAACATAACTCAGCCTCAATAATTATTTACAGCAAAATAACAAATTTGTATGATATATTATCCAGTCAACGAATCGAGGGAGACATCCAGCACCTCCATCATCATACGTTCCAGTAGCTGATGTGCCACCAGCACCTTCTCAGTCAGGCCTGAGGCATCAAGATCAGTGTAATCATATGTATTCTCCAGAATAGTCTCCAGATTATTGATCAATTCCTCCAATTCTCCCTCCAGCTCTTTAAGCTCCTTCGGAAGCTTCTTTCTACTTTTTTCCCCTGAGCTGTGTTTTTGCTTCTTTAGCAGCTCCGATGAACTGTAGAGTCGGACAGCACCAACTGCCTCCTCCACCGTTATGTTAAAGTACTTATCAAAGAGTTGAACAACCTTCCTGGTCTCTTCCCGACTCAGATCATGATCAAGAACAGAATCCAAAAGCTCCTTTTTCTTGGTGGGATCATTGGTCTTCTGAACCAGAGCCCGGGCCAGGGAAACATGCGAGATAGTCAGGGGTGAAGAACCGGTATTAAAGTTATCCACTACCTCCCGCTGGTACTTTTCCTCTACCTCAAGTATATTTAGCCATTCAGTGATTGTGGTGCGGGGGATACCTAAACGATCACTAACCCTGGTCTTATTCAAACCCTCCTCTGACATGTATTTATCAATGGAACGAGCCTTCTCCAGGGGGTTTAAATCTTCACGCTGCAAATTCTCCACCAGCTGCAGCTGCCGCAGGTTGAGATCTTTGCCGGATAAAAGAGTGGCCATAATCATCTCTTCTCCAGCCTTTTTTGCGGCTCGCCAGCGTCTCTCACCAGCCACCAGGCAATAACCTTCCCCTTTATCATCAGGCCGGACAATAATTGGCTGCAGCAGACCAACCTCAGCTATTGATTTGGTTAGATTCTTAATCCCCTCCGGACTAAACTCCTGTCTTGGCTGTTCAGGATCAGGATTGATTTGATCAATGGGAATAGACTTTACCTGCATCATAAACCCCCCCTTTGAAACAGGATTAATTACCAAACATTATAAAGAGTAGTGGAATGGTAACCAGTAAAGAAGAGATGTTAACTGCATTCAAGAATTCCTTACCCTCCACAATTATTACATCACCAGGCTCCAGCCTGGGGTCCCCCATCCTGTCCTCCATAATATCATCGATATTTACTATCAGTAACTCAGTGGCAGGAGCATCCTCCCTGATAATCCGGACCTCTCTCTGCTCTGCTCGCCAGGTAAGACCGCCGGCTCTAACCAGAGCCTGCATCAGAGTCATGCCCGGATTATAATCATAAACACCCGGTTCAGAGACCTGACCCATAAAGTGAATACTGTTCACCAGGGTGGGAAAATAGATTGCATCTCCATCCCGCAGAAGATAGTTGTGTAAACCCTGATCGGTTACATCTTCTGTGCTTAAAGAAACCCGGTAACCACCACGGTTCAGATAGGCACCCCTTACATCAGCCTCAGCCAGCAGTCCCTCCGCCCTGGTAAGGGCCTTTAGGACCCTGCTTTGATAGGGAAGCAGATAAATACCCGGCTTCTCTACAGCCCCCATGATGCCAACTTCAATTTGAGCATACTCTTTAACTGAGATCACAACCTGTGGCTGATCATAGTAAGGTTCAAGCATCCTGCGGAGTCGGTTTTTTACCTCATCAGGGGTATAACCCTTGACCCTCAGATCACCGGCAGGGGGAACATTGATCATCCCATCTGATCTTATCCGCTGCTGATAGGAATAATCCTGATCCCAGAGACTAAACTCAATAAGATCTCCGGGTCTTAACCTGTAGGTTTCAGCAGCCAGGGGAAAAGAAATAAGAATAATTAAAAAAAACAAAAGCAAGAATATGGACTTAAAAAGGGAATTCCACTGCAAGGCTACCACCCCAAATGCCAAGCATTCTTAAGAATAAAATTCTATAAATTATTAAAAAATCCTCCTTAATCGAAGATTTTCATAATACCACATATTACCTGGCTTTAACAGCTGCTATTATCTCATCCAGTTCTCTCTCAGTCAGCCCTGGATGAACAGGCAAGGAGATAACCTCCTCTGACATCCCTTCAGCCACAGGACAATAACAGGAATTGAACTCCAGACCCTGGTAAAGTGGCTGCCGGTGTACAGGCAGGGGATAATAGATACCATAACCGATCTCCCTCTCCTCCAGTGAAGAGATCAGGCTCTTCCGGTCTTCAACCCTGAGTGTATACTGGTGGAAGACATGTTCACAGCCCTCCTCCACCTGGGGAGTAATAACACCTTCCAGCTCCTCCAGGGCAGAGGTTAAATACTCTGCATTCTCCCGGCGGCGACGGTTGAAAGAATTAAGCTTCTTCAGCTGTTTCTGCCCCAGGGCAGCAGCAATGTTGGTCATCCGATAATTATAGCC
>CAZXKH010000390.1:0-2544 GCA_964641385.1 uncultured Clostridia bacterium
GTCAGTTACGGGGCCAGTATTAGTGCTACCGCTGATATATCAAGGTTTATTATCCAGGATCAGGAAGAGGAAGAGATTGTTCCACTGGACCCTGAGCTAAATTATATAGATACCGAGACCCTGATGCGTATGAAAGCAATGGATTTCATCTGTCCCTGTCCTACCAGTTTAGAACGAGAAAGCTATGATCAGTATCCGGCTGAATGGGATATAGTTATTGTGGATTCCAGGCCGGAGGGTGCCTTTCAGTCCGGCCATATCAATGGGGCCATCAATATTCCTGAGGCCAGCTTTGAGCAGTATCAACACCTTTTACCCGAGGACTTAGATAAGACCCTGATCTTTTACTGTGGTGGTCTTCACTGCCCCCTAAGCGGCAGTTCGGCCAGGCGGGCCGAGGAGATGGGTTATACAGATGTCTATGTTTATCAGGAGGGAACTGATTTCTGGACTGAGGCCGGCAATTACCTGACTGCAACGGCCGAGTATGTAGAGGAACTTATTCAGGAACAGGCCCTTGGTGATGCAGAAAGGGGACCCTATCTGCTAATTGATACCAGGCCTTACAGTGAATACTTTAAGGGACATATACCCAATTCTATTTCCATGGATGCCGAGCTCTTCAGAGAGAAGTTTATCAAAGCCATGCCTGAGGATAAGGGAACAGAGATTATTACCTACTGTGATGGTTTTCAGTGTATAGAGAGTCATGATGTTGCCAGCTATCTGGTCAGCAGTGGCTATACCAATGTTAAGAGCTTCTCCGGCGGAATTCCAGTCTGGGAGGCAGCCGGACTGCCCCTCTTTGGCTTAGAGAGCACAGAGGGAGACTTCGATATCAGTGCCGGTATCTTAGTGCAGGGAATTGGTCCGGAGCAGTTTATGGAGCTCTATGAAGCAAAAGCCACAGTGATCGATGTTAGAAGGGAGGATGAACGGGCTGCCGGTGCTATTCCTGATTCCATCCATCTTCCCGATAGTGAGATCCATTCAGATCCTGAGGCTATTTTATCTGAGCTGCCAGAGGATAAAGAGGCTATGCTGATCTTTCACTGTGCTGCAGGAATAAGAGCTGAGGGAGCATCAAAGGTGGTTGCTGAAGAACTGGGCTACTCCAATGTCTACTACCTTGATCATCCTCTAAGCTTTGATCAGGATGGCGATTTTGGATTTTAACTGTATGAAAATATATTGAACTGAGGTGACAAATATGGATTTAGAATGGGGTCTATTGCTGGCAATATATTTGTTTTTGGCAGGTGCCGGGGCCGGGGCCTTTATCCTGGCTGTTGCGGTTGAATTACTGGGGAAGGGCAAAGAACTCCGCTCCTTTGTGCGGGCTGGAACCTTAATTGCCGGTCCTCTAACAGCAGCTGGGATGGTCTTTCTGGTTCTGGATCTGGGCTGGGTTGAGGTCCTGAATATTCAACCCTGGCGGATGATTTTATTGCATACCAACTTTAATCCCACCTCCATGATCTCCTGGGGAACCTGGATTCTGACCTTCTTTATTCCCCTCTCCTTTCTCTATGGGATGACCAGAATGGGTTTTAAGTTCTTTAGTGAAAGGGTGGAGAAGATACTGCGCTATACATCACTGCTACTGGCCTTTGGAACCGCTATTTATACGGGCCTTGATCTCAGTGTGGTAAGTGCCATTCCCTTCTGGAATAACTCCCTGGTCCCTGTACTCTTTTTAATCTCTGCCCTCTCCACCGGCCTGGCGGCAAGTATTGTGGTGGCGGTAATCTTTGATCGCAGTTTGCTGGAGAAATTGAAGTCTCTGTACATTCTGCTGGTGGCGCTGGTAGTAACTGACCTGGTTTTTGTATTCTTTCTGCTCTTTATTACCTCTCATTCCAGTGTAGAGGAGAGGGCTTCAACTTCAATGCTCCTTACAGGTCAGTTCAGCCCTCATTTTTGGGTTAGGGCAGTCTTATTCCTGCTGGCCATCTTCCTGGCCATTAAACTGATAGTTGCAGCTGCAGAGAGGTCTGAACCTCTGGCCATTGGCACTCCCTCTCTTCGGAGGCGAGTGGCCCTTGTTGCTCCATTACTGGTGCTGGCAGGGGGCTTTATCCTCAGGTATCTGGTCCTGGAGGTTGGGGTGCCTGTTAGTCTGATTTAAGCAGCTGGCCATCTAAATAATAATCGATAAAAACCTCTGTGTGGGTTTCTTTGCTGAAACCTCCAGGACAGGGGTTTTTATTTTGTACCTGGCAATAACAAATGAAGGATCTTTAGGCAGAAAAAAGAAAGGAAATTTATACTTAATAGCTAATTATAATAATAGGGTAATTTTTTGGTGACTTATTGCTTATGATGTATAGCCTGCTGAGGTCTTATTATTGCTTTGATAATCCTGAAACCCGGCATTCTTTTAACAATAGGGCTCCTGTCAGCTCCTTGCAATACTATTAATAACTCTTTAAGAATCAGAGGGCAGTTGATGGTTAAAGTATTTTTTAGTAATATAAAACTCTGGACAGGAAATAAAGAAAGACAATTTAGGAGGTAGCATGTCATTGAAAACCATATTTCGGG
>CAZXKH010000391.1:0-2527 GCA_964641385.1 uncultured Clostridia bacterium
CTCAGAAAGGCCGCATTCTCCCTGGAGCCTTTTAACCTGACTGCTATAGGTTAGAGTTGGTATCAGATATATGTTATTGGCCACCATATATTTAATGTCTTCCTCATCCAGACTGGTACCGTGTTCAATGGTATCACATCCTGCCCTTAAAGCAAGCTTTATCCCCTTTCCACCATGGGCATGAGCAGCTACTTTCAAATTATGGTTATGAGCCTCCTGTACAGCCAGTTCCAACTCTTCAAAACTAAAGGCTACAGCAGAGGGAGATGAACTCTCTCTAAAGGTACGACCACTGGCCATTACCTTAATCTGGTCAACTCCCAAATTAACCAGTTCTCTAACTGCTCTTCTAATCTCAGCTGGAGAATCCATGGTTTTTCTACCCCCAATGGTCACCTCCGGTGGATAGCTTTGAAAATCTGCCCCGGTGGGCATCACTTTATAGCCACTGGCCAAAACCCTGGGCCCCTGAATATAACAGTTTTTAATGGCATCTTTTACTGCCAGATCCACCAGATCCTCAGCCCCCAGATCTCTTAGAGTAGTAAAGCCGGCCTGTAAGCTTTGATAGGCATTGCTGCCGGCCTGTAGAGCCCGATAGGGAACTGATTTTTGTAATACATCAAGCTCATTCTCCTCCGGGATCAGCTGAAGATGGGTATGGGTATCGATCAAACCTGGCATGATAGTCATACCCTTTACCTCATAGTAATGACAATCCCTATCCGGAGGAAAATCTATTTCATCCCTACAACCAGCTGAAACAATCTTGTTTCCCTTTATAACAACTGTCCCCTGCTCCATTAAATCCTGATTCAGAGCGGTAAAGATCCTTCCCCCTGTTATAACCGTGTACTGCTTTTTCATTACTCTAGCCCCCCCTTCTTAGCCAGCCAGTTAATGGCAATCATGGCCATTATTTTTACACCCAGAGGCAGAATCTCCTCATCAAAGGTAAAATAGGGGCTGTGCAGATTGGAAATTTTCTGCCCCTCCTGCCTGGAACCAAGACACAGATAGACTGACTCCACCTCCCGGGCAAAGTAGGCAAAGTCCTCGCCAATAGGAGCAGGCCTGGACAGTAAAATGGCATTTTCTTCACCAAGCATATTTTTTACTGTTTTTATGGCACAATCAACCATCCCCGGATCATTGACCACAGGAGGATGACCAAAGATATAATCAACCTCAGCCTCTCCCCCCAGAGCCCTGGCTGTATTTTCGGAGATCATCGTAATCCTTTGAGAAACCTCTTTTCTGATCTCCTCTTTATATGTTCTTACTGTCCCCTTTATGGTTACCTGATGAGGAATAATATTGTACCTTGTACCCCCCTGAAAGATACCAATTGAAAGAACAACCTGCTCAAAGGGATCTATATTACGGCTAATAATAGTCTGCAGGCTACTTACAATCTGGGCTCCAATAACAATTGGATCCTTGCTTTTAAAGGGTTGAGAGGCATGACTCCCCTTGCCATTTACTGTTATTGTGAAGACATCAGAGGAGCCGGTTAGAATTCCCGGCCTTGTTCCAACCTGACCGGAGAGAAGATCGGGCCAGATATGTAAACCCACAGCAGCATCAACTACAGGATCCTCTAAGATTCCTTCCTGGATCATATACCTGGCCCCTCCACCATTGGGGGCATCCTCTTCAGCCGGTTGAAAGATTAATTTTATATTGCCTGCAAACTCATTCTTTAGTTGATTTAAAACTCTGGCCACTCCAAGACCGATGGCCACATGCCCATCATGGCCACAGGCATGCATACAACCAGCTTCCCTGGATGCATAGGAAAGGCCTGTCTTTTCCTCCATCTCCAGAGCATCCATATCAAACCGTAAACCAATGGTTTTTCCTGGTTCCGAACCATTTATAATACCGGCAACACCGGTCTCATAATAACCCCTTTCAACCCTATCCAGTCCCAGGTCCTGCAGTGTATTATAAATTTTTTTTGAGGTCCTGTATTCCCTTCTGGATGGTTCTGGATACTGATGAATATCCCGACGATGTTCTATTATCCAGCTCCTGCATTCTTTAACCAAATAATTAAGCCTTTCTTTCACCATACTGACCTCCTGCCACAGTTTCAGGACTCCATTCCCCTCTACTGGCCTTTACTCTATGAAAAGTATAAAAAGTAATTCCAATTACCAGTCCAATTACCCTTACTGAAACTGAGGGAATTATTAGTAATAGTGCAGCCATCCCAAATCCTATTCTCTCCAGTACCATCAATGGCTTTTTTATCATACCGATAATAACAGCAGCAGCAAAATAAAGACCTATAAGCAGTGAAATGGTTGAATATATATAGTTGCCCAGTTCAAAATCGATCAGCAAAATTACAGGATTATAGATGAACATAAAGGGTAAAAGCATACCAGCAGCACCCAATAGAAAACCATATATTGCCACCTTATTGGTGTCAGCCTCTGCAATGGCAGCTGCAGTAAATGAAGTCAAGGCAACAGGTGGAACAACTGCTGACATGATCCCAAAATAAAAGGAAAAGAAATGG
>CAZXKH010000392.1:0-2512 GCA_964641385.1 uncultured Clostridia bacterium
TCCACCATCAAGGAATGGATCATGGCAGCAGAGTATATTGTCAAACCGGGCAATGATAAAATAATTCTCTGTGAAAGGGGTATCAGGTCCTTCTCCGATCAGGCCCGTTTCACACTGGATATTAGTGCCATACCCATCTTAAAAAGAGAGACCAGTCTGCCGGTCTTCATCGATCCCAGCCACAGCAGTGGAGACAGAGACCTGGTGCCAGCCCTATCAAGGGCAGCAGTGGCCGCCGGGGCAGATGGGCTTCTGATTGAAGTCCATCATAAACCAGAAGAGGCCCTCTGTGATGGGCCCCAGTCACTGACACCTGATCAATTTTATCGTTTAATGAAGGATCTTATCCCCCTGGCAGGCTTCCTCAGCCAGAATAATTACCGGAAAAAGGCCATCCTCTGATTTAGGGCAACCAGTCCATGGGGTCTACGGCATCTCCATCGATCCTGATCTCAAAATGCAGATGAGGGCCGGTGGAAACCCCTGTATTCCCAGACCTGGCAACAACCTGACCCTGATAAACACGTTCCCCTGACTGCACCAGAAGTTGGGAGTTATGAGCATAGAGCGTTGAAATATCGTGACCGTGATCGATAATCAGAGTATTGCCAAAGCCGCCCTTCCAGCCACTTTCAGCCACAAAACCCCCGGCTACAGCCCTAATAGGGGAGCCAGTATTAACAGCAATATCTATTCCACCATGAAACTGCTGTGACTGATAAACAGGATGGGTGCGCCAGCCAAAGGGAGAGCTAATCTGTCCTCTTACCGGCCAGGTAAGAGTGCCTGGCTGTAACCGGCCACCGGCATGAACAACCTTCTGGTTGGGAATGGAAAGCTTTTGCCCCACCCAAAGCATATTACTTCGCAGTCCATTAACATTTCGAATAGTAGCTGTTGAAATTCCATAGCGGCTGGCTATCCCGGAAAGAGTCTCCCCGGGCCTGACAACATGAGTAATCTCCTGCAGGGTATAATTTCCGAAATCTCCTCCCGCTCCCAGGTGAGTAATGGTTAATCTGGTTCCCGCCCTAATATTATCACTATTCAGCTGATTGACCTCTTTAATGGCCTCCACAGTAGAACCAAACTTTTCTGCCAGTCTGGTAAGGTTATCTCCTGGTTCCACCACATACTCAAAGCTTACCAGCTTGGCATGGGGAACAGTAAGCTTCTGATCAACATAGATACTATCCGAGGAAAGATCATTGGCAGCAATAATGGTCTCAATGCTTGTCCCGTAACGAAGAGCAATTGAGGTCAGGGTATCACCGGGAGCAACCACATGGCGAACCGTAGTGGGCAGATCATTTAATATATTCAAAGTCTCATTCCCCACAATACCATCCACATCAAGACCATACTTTTTTTGAAACTCCCGCACAGCATTCTCTGTATCCTCACCAAAGATGCCATCAACATCTATCTGGTACCCAACATGATTCAGGTTTTCCTGAATATTTTTAATGGTTGGTCCCTGCATACCGGCTCGATAAAGCCTGTTGTCGGCCATCACAGTGGCACTGACAGCAAGAATCAGGAACAAAATTATCAGCAGAATTCTTATCGATTTCTTCTCATTAGTCATAAATGCGGGCCAACACCTCCCTTTTGCCTGTCCTATCGCTTTTTAATCTTATTCGATATAAAGGCAAAAAGTCCTGCTTAAAAATACTACCAAATAAATTTTATTTGGCTCTTAAGGCAGGAATCTACCTCTAAACACATAATACTCTATAATAAGAAAAAAAGGTAGGTGATAGTATCAAAGACAATAATCTTTACCAAAAGGACTTTCACTGTCCACTCTGTAACAAAGAATTTACGTCACTACAGGTTCAATCTTCAAAGGTTAGAGCAGTAAAAGAAGATTCGGATTTCTGCCCCTATTATGATGGTGAAAATCCCATCTTCTATGATATCATTGTCTGTCCCAAGTGTGGTTATTCATCTTCTAAGAGATTATTTGATCAATTGAAAAAAAAAGATAAAAAAACACTCTTAGAAACCATAACTTCAAGCTGGAAGGAAAAAGAATATACCGGCAAAAGAAGTGTTCATGATGCAATCAAATGCTATATGCTGGCGCTTTTTACAGGCCAAAAACGCGGTTTGAAGATGGGAGACCTGGCAGCACTTTCATTAAGACTGGCCTGGTTACACAGATATTTATCACAGGAGGATAAGGAGCACTACTACCTGCAACATGCCAAAAATGCTTTTACCCATGCCTACCAGCGTGAAGACCTGCCCATTGGTAACCTTAGGCAGGACACCCTGCTGTACCTGCTGGGCGAACTAAATTTTAGATTGGGGGAGTACCGGCAGGCAGTTAAATGGTTTAATCAGTGTGTAAGCCTGCCTCAGGGGGAGTGTCGACCGGCCATAAAAAAGAAGGCCCGCAACCGATGGCAGGATGCAAAGGAAGAATATAAAAGGAAAGAAAGTGCCGAATGATGTCAGCTACCCCGCCCGTAAAGTAACACGGGCGAGGCCTGTAGTGAATTGTGCT